>JBILYL010000120.1:0-7582 GCA_044377775.1 Bacteroidia bacterium | reverse complement strand
ATACCAAACAAATATCGGTGATCGTGGAAGTAAAATGTCCGGTGGACAACGCCAGCGCATGAGTATTGCCCGTGCCGTGCTTAAAAATCCTCCGATTTTAATTCTTGATGAAGCAACTTCCGCTCTGGATACAGAAAGTGAACGTTTGGTGCAGGATGCCTTATCTAATTTGATGAAAAACCGCACCTCAGTGGTGATCGCCCATCGCTTATCCACCATTCAGCATGCTGACGAGATCATTGTTATGCAAAAAGGACTGATCATTGAACGTGGAACGCATACGCAGTTGCTTGCCCTAAATGGTAATTACAGTAAACTGCACGAAATGCAATCTTTCGTTTAATAAACATTAATTAGCCCTCAATGCCCGCTTGATTAGTCATTCAGTTTAAAAATAATCTCTCTGTTTTTAACTTTCCCCCCTTTTTAGCGTCTAATTTCAATTCATCCACCAAGATTTTAATTCTATCTTCAAATTTTATATATTTGTCTTTCTCTTTTAACTTAAAAAAAACTACAAAACATGAAAAAATCTTTACTTATTGTTTCTGCTTTATTTATCTGTGCTTTGGGCTCTGTAGCTCAAATTACAATAACTACAGCAGATATCGCTAATCCTACCAAAATTATCTATCAGTCAAATGATACATTGCCTTCAGGGTCATTGTCGGTTGGAACTGCCGGAATCAGCCAAACATGGAATATGAGTATGTTGAATACTTCAACTACTGATACCATTACATTCATTTCTTATGCATGGGCTCCTAATCCTTTATTTTCTTCTTCTAATTTGGTGATGAAACAAGGATGGCAAAATAACTTCAACTACCTGACAAATTCTGCTTCAGGGTTAACTGCGCAAGGTTTTTCTGCAACTGTTGATTTGGGTGCAGGTCCAATGAATCTTATCAGTATAAATACTCCTTCCGAAACGTTAATGAATTTCCCCGGTAATTATTTAACAAATTTCACAAATAATTATAAAACAATTACACCTGCTTTTTATTTTGGAGTTGATCCGGGTATTGGTTTAGTTATCGATTCTGTTAGAATGACTTCCGGTGTTAAAAAAACGGTTACTGTTGATGCTTGGGGTAGCTTAACTACTCCTTTGGGAACATACAATGTGTTGAGAAGCAAAGAAACGATCGTAAAATACGATACTACCGATGTTTTAATCAGTGGTTTCTGGAATCCGCTTCCGGGATTTACGCCATTATTAGCTGCTGATTCTACAACAGGTTACACATGGTGGGCAAATGGAATAGGTTTTCCATTGGTATCTATTAAATTAGATTCTTTGTCAGCTATTAAACAAGTTACCTGGTTACAATCTTTGCCTTTAGTTGGAATCAACGAAGCAACTGCTGCATCACAGGTAAATGTTTTCCCTAATCCTGCTCAAAACGAAATTACTTTTGCTGTAGAAGCTTCAAAAGTGTCTTCTATCCAAGTGTTTGACATCGCTGGACGCATGATCGATTCATACACTGTTTCAGGTAATACTGCATCGATCAATACTTCTGATTTTGCAAATGGTGTATACTCTTATGCTTTAATTGGAAATGACAATGCTATTTTAAACCGCGGTAAATTTACGGTAGCGAAATAATTCATTCTTTACTTTATTATAAAAGCGCTGTAATTTTATTATTACAGCGCTTTTTTGATTATCAGCATTGCCCATAGAAAATTTATATCCTATATTTGTTAAACACTTAAAAATTTAAGAAATGAAAAAAATAGTACTTTCTCTATCTGCACTTATCGCATTTGTATTTACCGGGTCTGCTCAGGCTCCCGATCTTCACTTTGAAACATGGGCAAATGTGCCTTTCGGAACGGTTCAGGATCCTCAGGGTTGGGCAAGTTTAAATACAATGGTATCCTTAGGTTCTGTTCAATCTGTTTTTAAAGAAACGGTTTCTCCAGGTGGTGGATTGGCTGCCGCAAAAATTCAAACGGTTAAAGTGGTGGGTGCTGCAATCCCTAATCCGTATACAACCGGAAATATTGATACAGCCGGTATTTTAGTTATGGGTGCTGTTAGTATCGCTCCTCCAGGAATTTTTTACGGAAAACCTTTAGCTGGTCGCCCTGCTACTTTATCTTTCCTATCTAAATATTCTCCTATGGCGGGAGATTCAGCATTTGTATTGGCTTACTTAACAAAATGGAACGGATCTTCGAGAGATACGATTGCAGTTGGTAAATATGCAACAGGTGCTACAACTGCTTCATATGCAGTAAATAGTTTATCAATGGTATATGATCCTGCATTCAGCAGTGTTTGGGCGGATACAATGCTGGTGTTTGCGAGCTCAAGTGTTTACAGTCATCCAGGTGCAAAAATCGGTAGTACTTTTTATCTTGATGAAATGTCTTGGTCTGGTTATACCGGAATTAATTCAGTTTCTGTTCCTTCTGACATTTCATTTTTTCCAAACCCTGCTTCAAATTCCATCAGCTTTACGAGTGCTGTGAATGCAGAAGCAGTCGAAATTATTGATATTACCGGACGTAAAGTCGGAATATTCATGATGACCGGCAATGCAGTTACCATTGAAACCTCTTCCTACCCTGTAGGCATGTATATTTTCAATGTATTGAACGATAAGCAAAACGTGATCAACAGAGGAAAGTTTGAAGTAACAAAATAACCTCAACCATATTATAGAACGCCTGTAGCATTTTGTTACAGGCGTTTTTGTTTGGATGAATCAAAAGATTGTGAGCGCTGTCAGTTCGAGCGGAGTCGAGAACCAGCGCTCGTTCTCGACTCCGCTCGAACTGACGCTTAGTTTGTAGTATTCGATTAACGTTAGAATTCGTTATCTTTACAAAAAGCAAATCAATTGAACGCCAGAATTTCAGACGCTACTATTTTTTTATCTAAACTCACTTTCCGCAGAGCATGGAATGCTTTGAAAGTGGTGATGAGCTTTTATGTTTCTAAGTGGACAGAAAAGCCCATTCAGTGGGGTGTTCCAATAAGCATTACGTTTGAACCGACTACTTCCTGCAATTTACGTTGTCCTGAATGTCCAAGTGGTAAACGCGAATTTACCCGCCCTGTAGGAATGCTTCAAAACGATTTTTTCATGTCGACTCTTGATGAATTGTATAAAGAAATTTCCTATTTGATATTTTATTTTCAAGGCGAACCATTTCTGAATCCTAAGTTCTTAGACATGGTAAATTATGCTTCTTCTAAAAATATCTATACAGCCACTTCTACTAACGCACATTATTTGAATGATGCTGTTGCAAAAAAAACTGTTGAAAGCGGATTGAGCAGATTGATCATTTCTATTGATGGAACTACACAGGAAACCTACGAACAGTATAGGATTGGTGGTGATCTGAAAAAAGTTATTGAAGGAGCTGAAAATATTGTTAAGTGGAAGAAGGAATTAAGATCAAAAACACCTCATATCATTTTTCAGTTTTTAGTAGTGAAACCCAACGAACATCAGATAAAAGATGTTGAAGTGTTGGCAAAAAAAATTGGTGTGGATGAGGTGAGGTTTAAAACGGCTCAGATGTACGATTATGTAAATGGAAATAAATTAATTCCGACAATCGAAAAATACTCGCGTTACAAAAAACAAACAGATGGAACCTATACCATCAAAAATGAAATGCTAAATCATTGCTGGAGACTTTGGCATTCAACGGTTATAACCTGGGACGGGCTTGTTGTTCCCTGTTGTTTTGATAAAGATGCACAACATCAATTGGGCAATCTTAAAACAGAATCGTTCAAAGAAATGTGGCAGGGTAATAAATATCAAAATTTCAGAAGCTCAGTTCTTCGTTCACGCTCCGAAATAGACATCTGTAAAAATTGTACTGAAGGAACAAAAGTTTGGGCATGAAGCCTTTCGGAGAAATAGTATATTCGTAATGTCATCCCTTGCTACGACACGGGATCTGTCAATTAAAAATATGAATCTCAATCGTGCATACGTTTATATTTTGTCAAACAAAAATAGAACAGTGTTATACATTGGTGTTACAAATGATTTAGAAAGAAGAATGGCAGAGCATAAAAATGGAATAGGTTCATCTTTTACAAAAAAGTACAATGCTCATGAACTTTTGTTTTACGAAATTCATAACGATATAACTCAAGCTATTACTAGAGAAAAGCAGTTAAAGGAATGGAAAAGAGAATGGAAGATGGATTTGATCAAAACAATGAACATCGAAATGCTTGATTTGGCTTTCGATTGGGATATGAGTTTAGAACAATGAGATCCCGTGTCGTGGCACGGGATGACAGTCCTATAATGTAGAAGCAATAATAAAAAAGCTCCGAAATATTCTTTCGGAGCTTTTTTAAATTTAATTTCTTTTGACTTTTTCTCTTTTGACTTGATTTTAAACAGTCATAATTTCTTTCTCTTTTACCTCTAAGTGCTTATCACATTTAATAACATATCCGTCTGTTATCGTCTGAACAAGGGTTTCAGCGCTTTTTATTTCGTCCTCCGGTGTTCCGTTCTTTTGAAGTTTTTTTAATTCTTCGTTGGCTTCTTTTCTGATCGTACGCAAAACTACTTTTCCGTTTTCTGCTTCCGCTTTTGCTTTCTTAACAAGATCACGTCTGCGCTCCTCTGTTAATGCAGGAACAAGAATGCGAATCAGTACTCCGTCATTCTGTGGATTTAGACCCAGATTGGCTGCCATGATCGCTTTTTCAATCGGAGTAAGCATTGCTTTTTCCCAAGGCTGAACAACAAGTGTACGTGCATCAGCAGTATTCACATTTGCAACCTGGTTAAGTGGTGTACGTGTTCCGTAATAATCAACAGAAATGCTTTCAAGCATTGTTGGGCTTGCTTTTCCGGCACGTACCTTTACCAATTCAGATTCAAGGTGTGAAAGAGCTTTTTCCATTTGCTCTTTTGTATTGTCTAATATAAATTGAATGTCTTCGTTCATTTTTTTTAGTCTTTAATCATTAATAAATAGTCAATAGACTTTATGTAAAATTACTGTTTTTTTCTTTTGTTCTCCACTTCAGTAGGAGCTAGAGCGAATTAAAATTCTACGAGTGTTCCCACTTTTTCACCTTCAACCAAACGTAATAAATTACCTTTTTTATTCATATCAAAAACGATGATAGGTAGTTTATTTTCTTTGCACAATGTGAATGCGGTCATGTCCATTACTTCAAGTCCTTTTGCGTAAACTTCTTCAAATGAAATCGTTTCGTATTTAGTGGCTGTTTTGTCTTTTTCAGGATCAGCAGTGTAAATTCCATCTACACGTGTTCCTTTCAAAACAACATCCGCTTCAATTTCGATTGCGCGAAGTGTAGCCGCTGTATCGGTTGTAAAATAAGGGTTTCCGGTTCCTGCACCAAAAATAACGACACGGCTTTTTTCTAAGTGACGAACGGCTTTTCTACGGATAAACGGTTCACAGATCTGTTCCATTTTAATAGCGGATTGAAGACGTGTTTCAACTCCTGCTTTTTCTAAAGAAGACTGCAATGCCATTGAATTGATAACGGTTGCAAGCATTCCCATATAATCACCTTGTACTCTGTCCATTCCACCTGCTTCAGCCTGAATTCCTCTGAATATATTTCCACCGCCTATTACAATTGCAATTTCAACACCCATCGCGGCAACTTCCTTGATTGCGGCAGCATATTCAGATAAGCGATCGTGATCGATTCCGAACTGTTTGTTTCCCATTAAGGATTCACCGCTAAGTTTTAAGAGGATGCGTTTGTATTTCATATAAGAAGTTTAATTTAGAAGATTTAAATTTATTGTAACACAAAGTTCGTCATAAATAAACCCGCTTTGCGGGCAAAAAAAAGTCCCGAATAAATCGGGACTTAAAATATAATAATGAATTAGCTTAAAGCGATTCGTTTGAATCCTGTAACAGTTAATCCTTTTTCGGAATCGTTCAGATATTGAGCGATTGTTTTTTTATTATCTTTAATAAACTCTTGATTTAACAAAGTTGATTCTTTGTAAAATTTATTCAATTTACCCATTGCGATTTTTTCAAGCATTTCTTCCGGCTTACCTTCTTCACGTGCTTGTTCTTTACCAACTTCAATTTCGCGTTTGATCATTTCTGCATCAACATCACCTTTATCAACCGCAACTGGAGCCATTGCCGCAACTTGCATTGAAACATCTTTTGCAACTTCAGCATTAACAGTTGCAGAACTGAATCCTACAATGTTTGCCAATTTATTTCCCGGGTGAATGTATGCAAAAACAAGAGGTGCTTCGATCACTTCAAATTTTGTCAATTCGATCTTTTCTCCGATTACTCCGGTTTGTTCAATTAGTTTTTCACCAATAGTAATTTTTCCATCAAAAGACATTGCTTTTAATTCGTCAGCAGTTTTTGCATTTTTCTCAACAGCAATATCTAAGATAGCATTCGTCATTTTGATGAATTCAGCATTGATACCAACGAAATCTGTTTCGCAGTTAACAGCCAATACAACACCACGTTTGTTATCAGGAGTAACTTTAGCAAGAACAACACCTTCTTTAGACTCACGATCGCCACGGTTAGCAGCTACTTTTTGTCCTTTTTTACGAAGTTCATCAATTGCTTTTTCGAAATCACCTTCCGCTTCGGTAAGTGCTTTCTTGCAATCCATCATTCCCGCACCGGTCATCTGTCTTAATTTATTAATATCTGCTGCTGTGATAGTCATTGTTGTCATGGGTTTTATTTGATTAAAAAATGTCCCGATTTTGTCGGGACGTTTTTTGTGTTATTAACTGTTAATTTTTCTTCTTGGTTTCTTAGCTCCGGCTTTCGCTTCACCTTCACCTTCATCAGATGAAGATTTGATTTTTGCTCCGTCACTTAATTTTTCCGCTTCATCACGGGAAGATTTTACACCTTCTTTTTCTTCAGCTGCAGTTTCTTTATCTACTTTACGTTCAGCTAAACCTTCTTCGATCGCTTTTGTAATAATACTTGTGATTAATGCGATTGAAGTAGAAGCATCATCATTTGCTGGGATTGCAAAATCAACTGCATTCGGATCAGAGTTCGTATCAACGATCGCAAAAGTAGGGATATTTAATCTTTTTGCTTCAGCAACTGCGATGTGTTCTTTAGAAATATCTACAATGAACAAAGCTGCAGGTAAGCGGCTAAGGTCAACGATAGAACCTAAGTTCGTTTCTAATTTAGCTCTCTCACGGGAAATTTGTAATTTTTCTTTTTTAGAAATATTGTCAAATGTTCCATCAGTACTCATTTTGTCGATGGTAGCCATTTTCTTAACTGCTTTACGGATAGTTGCAAAGTTAGTTAACATACCACCTGGCCAACGCTCAGTAACATAAGGCATACCAATTGCTTTTACTTTATCGGCAACGATATCTTTTGCTTGTTTCTTTGTAGCTACAAATAAAATCTTTTTACCGGATTTTGCAATTTGTTTCAAAGCATCTGCTGCTTCATCAATTTTAACTACTGTCTTATTTAAGTCAATAATATGAATACCATTTTTTTCGGTGAAGATATATGGTGCCATTGCTGGATTCCATTTTCTTTTCAAATGTCCGAAGTGAGAACCTGCCTC
>JBILYL010000119.1:0-7590 GCA_044377775.1 Bacteroidia bacterium | reverse complement strand
CAACATTTTTCAATTATATACATGTCTAAAAGAACTATTTTATGACAAATATGTCTGAAATAGCTATGATATCTTGTAAATAATGATTAATTTAGATACATGTCTGATTATTATATTGTCTGAATGTACTTTAAATAAAGACAATTGAGTAATAGAGAATGCATCGGATTCCAAATATAAAATTGAGGACTGAATAGAATAGGTCTTTACTGAATTTAATAAATTATCTCAAAAATATACATGTCAAATAAAGCTTCTGACCATTTGTTTCAATTGATCAAATCACTCAATAGATCAGAAAAACGGTATTTCAGTTTGTATGCTTCGCGGCATACAATTGGTGAAAAGAATAACTATGTGGTTTTGTTTGAAGCGATCGACAAACAAAAAGAATACGATGAAGAATCCATTCTGAAGCAGTTTAAGAAAGAGCCATTTGTCAATAAATTTTCGATCTCAAAAGCCCGTTTGTATGATGTTATAATGGACAGTTTAACCGCATTCCATTCCTCCAGTTCAATTGATGCAGAGTTAAAACGGGATTTACATTGTGCTGAAATTTTATATAAAAAGACGCTCTATGAGCAATGTGCGAAACTTCTTTCCAGTGCCAAGAAAATTGCAATGCGTTATGAAAAACATTCTTCTTTGCTTGAAATCAGTTTGTGGGAAAAGAAATTGTTGGAAACGGAAAATTATTCCGGAAAGAAAGATGCTGATATTTTAAATATTCTTGAAGCAGACAATCTGAACAGTGAAAAGATCAAAAACTTTAATGAATACTGGAATATCAAAAGCCGTTTTTTCACCATTCTTAATAAACAAGGAAAGGTCCGGAATTCAGAAGAGGTTTTGAAATTCAAAAAGATCATTGATAATACATTGTTAAAAGGTGAACACAAGGCATTGTCGACCGAAACGCGCTATCTTTTTTTTCACATTTACAGTGCTTATTATTTTGGTATCGGTGACTATGAAAAGAGTTACGAAAATCTGGTGAAGAATGTTCAGCTGATCGAGGATTTTCCGGATGTTTTTAAAGAGGAGCCGAATATTTATTTTTCGGTTCTTACAAATGAAATTTATGTAGGCAGTCAGTTAAAAAAGTACAAGGAAGTATATGCGAGTTTAAAGAAATTGCGTTCTACTTTGGTTCAGTTTGAAAACGGGAACAATGAAGATCTGGAAATTAAATTATTTTCCAGTGCAACAAGTATTGAGTTGTCTATTTATATGCAGACTGCTGAGTTTGAAAAAGGGATATCTTTAGCGTCCAAAATTGAAGAAAAGCTGGCTAAATACCCCGGAAAGTTTACAAAATTAAGAGAAGCTTATTTTTACTTCAGTATGTGTTCGATGTTTTTTGGTGCTGAAAAATATTCTCTTTCCCTAAAATGGATCAATAAGCTTTTGAATAGTCCGAATTTTGAAGAAAATGAAAACATATACTGTTTCGCTCAGATCATGAGTCTCATCATTCACATTGAACTGAAACACGATGATTTTGTTCCGCATGCATTTAAGAGTGTGCATCGTTATTTAAGTTCCCGCAACAGAGTTTATAAATTTGAGACTGTATTCATGGATTTTATCGGAAAGATTTTAAAAACGACCAAACGGGAAGAACAGTCCAAGTTTTATAAGGAATTGAAGAATGCATTACTGGAATTAAAATCTGATTTGTTTGAACGCGATGCCTTTGAATATTTTGATTTTATTTCCTGGGCAGAAAGCAAAATTCAGCGTGTCCCTTTCAGGGTTATTGTTGAAGAGGCTGCCGGGATAAACAAATACTAAACGGTTGTAAAAAGTAAGAGCGACACCTGCTCTCAAAGGTGCCGCTCTCGGGGGTCTAAACTAAAACTAAACTAACTAAAACTAAACAAACAAAAACTGAATTTTTAAAAAGCGTTATAGACGCTGAAGAAGATGATTGATACTGTTGCAATCGCTAACAAAATTGTTACGGTTCCGATTCCATCTTGATGGTAATGCTGCCCGTGTCGGATTGATGTTTTTCTGTTCATGGCTATTGAATTTAAATTGTTAAAATCGAGTAGTGTTGTTGCCATCTTATTAAAGTTTTAAATTTCTTATTATATATGTTGTTTTCCGTTATCGGATATTTTTAATTTTTTGAGTTAAGGTGTGGGCGGCCTGCCAATTAATATAAACAACATCCCCATGTGCCAATTAATTTGTTGCAAACCTCCCAACACCTGCTCTTAATTTATTTAGAAACATTATTTGAATGAACTTCTGAACAATATTACGGCACAAAAGGACATAAGTATACCCACAATGAGCAAATGGCAGGTTCACTTATTTAACGGTAGGAATTAAAATTTAAGCGGTTTGCTTATAAATGGGAAAGTTTTTCGAGAAAATCTGTTTTGTTACGTCTGGAGACCTCAACCTGAGAGTTATCGCTCATTACAACGTATCCGCCTTCTCCTTTAATGTACTTTTTAACGTGTTCCAGGTTGATCAGGTGGGATCTGTGAATCCGGAAGAAGTTGTCATCGGCAAACATTTGTTCATATTCACCAAGTGTTCTGGAAGCAATTATTTTTTTTCCGCTTGTCAGAATGAAAAACGTATAGTTCCCATCAGAATCACAGCGGATAATATCAGAAAGGTTAATGAAAATTAGTCCGTCACCGTCAGGAATACCCACTTTTTTAAGTTTGTTTTCGGGTCTTACATTCGAAAGGAGGGTTTTAAATTGCTTGTCGAGTGTTGCCTTTTCACCTGCCCGGTCTTCAAATCGTTTAACAGCTGTAATAAGTTCTTCCGGGTCGATCGGCTTCAGGATATAATCAACGGCACTGAATTTTATTGCTTTTATAGCATAGTGGTCGTAAGCGGTAGTGAATATGATATTGAAATTGATTGTTTTAAATTTTTCAAGCAGATCGAATGCGTTTCCATTGGGCATTTCAATATCCAGAAACACCAGATCAGGTTCTTTGTTTGTAATTGCTTCAAAGGCGCTCAGCATTGAATCAACTTTCGCAACAACTTCGATTTGTTTGCAATTTTTTTCTAACATTTTTGATAATGATTCGCGTGCACCTAATTCATCATCTACTATAATTGCTTTTATCATAATCCTTACGATTTTGTACTAATTTACGAAACTTTGCAGTATCTCCCTTTTTTTACATTTAAGATCTGCATACTGTTTCTTTAATATTCATTTGCTTCTAATGGTATGATTAGCCTTACCTTAGTTCCGGAAGCGTTACCGTTTTCAAACAGATCAATTATTTCGGCATTGATATTACTGTTTAAACTCGAATTTAAAATATCCAGTCGTTCTTTTGTTATGCTCATCCCCATTGATTTGTGCTGCTGCACTCTGTTCTTCTTGAATTCCATCGATTTTTCTCTTCCTATACCATTGTCTTCGATGGTGCATAATAGAGTATCATTCAGTTTTTTAAGTTCAATGGATATTTTTCCATTTCCTTGTTTTGGTAATAATCCATGAATGATAGCATTTTCAACATATGGCTGAATGAGCATTGACGGAATTCGGTCATATGTCTCATCTATTTCGGGATCTATAATGATGTGGTATTCAAATTTTTTATCGAAACGCATTACTTCCAGCTCCAGATAAAGATTTAGAGCATTTATTTCTTCGGCAACAGCGATCATCTGCTGCTTGGAGTTGTCCATTATTTTACGCATTAATTTTGCGAATTTCGAAAGGTATTTTAAAGCAGCATCGGTATCGTTGTTAGAAATATAATGCTGAATAGAACTTAGCGTATTGAAAATAAAATGAGGATTCATTTGAGCTCTTAAGGCTTGCGATTCGATATTCGCAATTTTTTTATTTAGTTCTGTCTTTTTCTTTTCACGGTTTTTTATTCGGTGAATGCGGTATCTGATTGAAAAAACAAGGGCCAAAATAAAAAACAGTGAAGTAGAGATCAAGAATGCCCATGTTCTCCAGAAGGGACGTTCAATGGTAAATGAAAATGTTGCAGGGATTTTATTCCATACACCTTCATTATTTGAGCTTATTACTTTAAACGTGTATGTTCCCGGAGGCAGATTGGAAAAGGTGGTTAGGCGGTCTTTGGAAGGTGGCGACCAGTTTTTTTCAATTCCTTCAAGGATATGAGAATACCTTACTTTTAGCGGGTTGGTTAAACAGATTCCGGAATAATTAAAAGTAATGCTGTTGTTATCATAGGGTAAGTGAATATTATTCGACAAAGCGGTGTCTTTATAAAAAAGCCGGAAATTTGTGATGCTTATTTTCGATTCGTATGTGTTCTCGATGTATTCATTCGGATCGTATTTTATGAGTCCATTTACAGTACCAAACCAAATAGAGCCATCCTGTTCAATAAAAGTTCCATTTCCATTACATTCAACTCCTGAAAACCCTTCCTGCTTGCCAAATTGTACAATATTTTTGCTGCCATCGATTTTGTAGGCTCCGAGATTGATCTTATTTATACCTTGGTTTGTTCCCACCCATAGTTCATTTTTTGAAGCACCGAATATGAGTGAATAAACCAAATCAGAACCCATACCATCTTTTTCGCTGAAATTTACAGGTTTCACTTTCGCGTCAGTAGGATTGATTATCCATAAACCATCCATTGTTCCCAACAATAGATTCCCTTCGTTATCTATCAAAGACGCTAAATAGGAATCATTGGTTAATCCTACTTGCCTGCTACATTCTATAAATTTATTTCCACTCTGTTTAAATAAACCTCCCAAATAACTGCCTGCCCAAATTGTTCCGGTTTTGTCCTCTATAAAAGTCCACACATCGCATTTGTCTGTCAATCCATCCAATACGAACAATGAAAATGTTACTCCATCGTATTTATATATTCTTCTACCACTGCCAAGCCAGATATTATTTTTTGAATCTTTATAAATGCAATTAATTGGGTTGGTCCAAACAGATGATGTATCATTTTTTTTGTTGAACGTTTTACCATCATAAATGGTTAGACCTTCGTCTGTACCGAGCCAAAGAATACCCGGAGCAAACTCATAGATCATATTTACCCCGTTAGCATTGAGTCCGTTTTCTTTATTAAATTGTAAAAATTCACCATTTTCGTATTTGAATAATCCACCACCTTGCGAGCCGATCCACAAGTTGTTTTTGGAATCACGCTTAATTCCGAAAATAAAATTATTACTTAATCCATCATGAATTCCGAAGGAAATAAATGGATTACCTCTGTATTTAAATAAGCCGGAATAAGTTCCGATCCAGAGGTTGTGCTCAAAATCTTCGGATAAGCAGCTTATCAGATTACTATTCGGATCTCTTTTTATAGAGTACTTGGTAAATTTTTCATCAGTAAATTTTACCAATCCTTTTGATGTTCCAATCCATAAAACATTTTTATTGTCGCAAAGAAGCGAGGTAACATTATTATCGACTAAACCCTGACTTTCGGTATAACAGGTAAATGTGTTATTGCTGAGTTTGCAAATTCCTTCTGATGTAGCTATCCATGTGTTTTTTTGTCGGTCTTGTGTTATAGCTGTAATTGAATTGGAAAGGAGTCCGTTTGCAATGGTAATAGTTTTAAATATTTTACCATCAAAAATGCTGATTCCATCGGATGTGCCAATCCAGATTTTATCATCTGGACCCTGATAAATGCAATTAACTGAGTTCCCGACCAAGCCATCCTTTTTAGTAAAATTGATAAATGTCCCATCGGTTAATTTACTAATTCCCTTTTCTGTTCCAAACCAAATATTCCCTTTCCGGTCTTTTAAAGAGGCGGTAATTGCATTATTTACTAGTCCATTTTTTGTGGTATATCCCGTAAATATTTTGCCATCATATTTATTGATTCCAGTGATTGTTCCTATCCAAAGATTCTTTTGGTCATCTTCACATATTGTTTTAACAAAATGGTTGAGTAGGCCATCTTTCGTAGAAAAGTTTGTAAAGGAAACGCCATCAAATTTGCTCAAGCCACCGTATCCACCACTCCACAAGTTTCCCTTGCTGTCCTGGAAAATGGCAGAAACATTTATAAACGGAAGTCCGTCTTCAACAGAGTAGTTCCTGAAAAAAGTAGACTGTGCAGCACTGTTAAGTGAGAGCAAAATAGAAATAAGCAGAAAAAAATGTTTTGTTTTTATCATGCGTAAGCAACAAAATAATTTAGTTCGAACAGCAGCGTGATCCTTATTTTTTTTGAAGCAAGGAGTCCCAGCCTTGAGCTGTTAATGGTATAGATGTTCCTCCTTTTGAAATAAGGTTTACCCCTTCTTTGTTGTTTGTTAAATGTCCGATAATGGTAATGTCAGGATTTGCTTTTATTTTCGGAAAATCAGCCTGATCAATAGTAAACAGCAATTCATAATCTTCTCCTCCGCTAAGGGCGCAAACGGTAGGATCGAGGTTAAATTCGCGCGCCATGTTATAGGTTGAAGGGTCGATTGGTATTTTTTCTTCAAATAAATTACACCCAACATTTGATTGGGTTGTAATGTGAAGTATTTCGGAAGCCAATCCATCGGAAATATCGATCATGGAAGTCGGTTTTACCTCCAGTTTTTTCAATAAGCCGGGAATATCCTTTCTTGCTTCCGGCTTAAGTTGTCTTTCCAAAATATAATCATTGCCTTCTAGATCCGGTTGTACGCCAGGTGATTCTAGGAAAATTTGTTTTTCACGCTCAAGCAGTTGCAATCCAACATAAGCGCCTCCAAGGTCACCAGTGACACAAAGTAAGTCGCCTTCTTTGGCAGTATTTCGATATACGATCTCATCGCTGGAAGCTTCTCCGATTGCTGTTATGCTTATTACCAGCCCCGATTTCGAGCTTGTCGTATCACCTCCAACAATGTCTACATTGTGTTTTTTGCAGGCCATCATCATTCCTGCGTATAATTCTTCCAGTGCTTCTACCGAAAAACGACTTGAAATGGCCAGAGAGATCGTGATCTGCTTTGGCATTGCATTCATGGCGTAGATATCTGATAAATTTACGGAAACCGATTTAAATCCAAGGTGCTTTAGTGGCATGTAGGCTAAGTCGAAGTGAACTCCTTCTACAAGCATATCTGTTGAAACGATTGTCTGTTTCCCTTTGTAGTCAATGACTGCCGCATCGTCTCCGATTCCTTTTATAGTGCTTTCATTCTTGATCTCAATGAATTGAGTCAAGTGTTTGATCAATCCAAATTCGCCTAAACTACTTAATTCTGTTCTGTCGGTATTTTCTAACATCTCATTTTATATATCTAACAAAAGTAAGGCTTATCTGTGAATGCCACAAAAGTTAACGATCTATTCATTGTATTATTTTGAGGTATCTGTTTTTTAATTAATTTTAGGATGTTAAAATACTGATGACCGAATGTCTAAAAAAGAAAAACAAGCTTTAAAAGCAACTGTTATTGAAAAAAGTCCCATATCAAAAATGAATAGTAAGTCCGATCTTTTTGATAAAATAAACAGATGGTTTGAGAAGCACGAAAAAATAATATTCTACAGCCTGTTGTTTTTTTCAACGGTTTTTTCCTTTTTGTTATTTGATGCAAAAGTTTCTGATGGCGGGGATGATTCTTCCTATATAGAAA
>JBILYL010000387.1:0-2579 GCA_044377775.1 Bacteroidia bacterium | reverse complement strand
AAATCAAATTATTACAAAAACATTGAAGGAAGTTCGGGAATAGCAATTGTAAACATTTATCTTAATCCGTCAGAAAAATTCAGACTAAATTTATGGAATGGGTATTTAGAAAACGTTATGAATACTGCGTTGATCGAATTAAATGCGGAACAACAAAAAGGTAAAATTAAATTTTACGAAGGTTTAATTTATCTGCATCAGGATGCTGTGAATAACGGAGGAAACGTGGACCAGACTATGACATATATAAATAAAGGAAATCAATCAAATGTGATCAGCACTCAATTGGGTTTAAAAACAAAAAAAATAAATACAACACTTAATTACACGCATATAACAGGTGACGGAAGATATCTGATGCCCCGCGAATGGGGAAAAGAAGTTTTCTATACCTTTTTACCTAGAGAAAGAAACGAAGGATTTGGTAATGTAAATGCTTTTATGTCGAAAACAACCGCTTCATTCTTCAACAACAAAATGAAGGCTTCTGTTGCATATGGATATTACAGTTTACCGGATGTAAAAAACTATCGATTAAACAAATACAGCTTACCTTCTTATCACCAAATTAATATTGAGGCATCCTATGCATTCCAAAAAGCATTAAAAGGATTAGAATTAAAGTTTATTGCTGCATATAAAATTAAAGAGGGAGAAACATATAACAATCTAAAGTATGTGTATAATAAAGTAAATATGGTTAACTTTAACCTGATACTTGATTTTAAAATATAAATACAAATCCCAATACAACCCGAATGAAAGATCTAAAAGAAAAATTATCACCCATCTTCGAAAAAGCATTGATTGAAGAGATAATAAACGTGGGTAAAATTCACAGTTTAAAGGAAGGTGAAGTTATTCTTGATTATGGAAAGCCTGTTCGTTTCTTACCCATTGTGATAAGTGGGACTATAAAAGTTATGAAAAAAGATGATGAAGGGCGTGAGATCATTTTATATTATTTAAGTAACAATGAAAGTTGCGCGATGGCATACACTTGCTGCATGGAAGCTAAAAAAAGTGAGGTAAAAGCAATTGCGGAAGACAATGTGGAAGTTATTACGATTCCACATGACAAACTAGATGAATGGCTACTTAAATATCCCAGTTGGAAAAGCTATATATTCAGCAGCTTCACCCACCGCTTTAACGAGCTATTAAAATCACTAGAAAGTGTCGCATTTCACAAACTGGATGAACGACTGGTCAATTATTTGAAAAACAAATCTAAGGTGTCAGGCAAAACATCCATACAACTTTCTCACAACCAAATAGCAGAGGAAATGGGAACGAGTAGAGTTGTTATTTCCCGTTTGCTGAAACAGTTGGAAAACGATAAAAAACTAGTCCTGTATCGCAATGAAATCAAACTATTAAGCACATTTTAAGGCAATTGAATAGTAAATTAACAATGCTATAAAAATGATTCGACTGAAACAATTTTAACAAAAATATAATAGTTATACACTTGTGTAACAAATGTTACACAAGTATATTAAAGAATAGATTATTTTTAAAAAAATTCAGTAACTAAATTAAAAAAACTAATCTTAACTCAACCGAATGAAAAAATAATTACGCTATTTCTTGCACTTACAGCACTCATAACTAACTCAAGCGGACAAACGCTCTTAGCAATTCCAGACACCCTTTCAGGCACAAACTTCAATCTAAATATATTAGATACCTCAAAAGTTTTTTATCCGGGCTTTACAACAAATACATTCGGAATAAATACCAATTATCTTGGTCCGACATTATTATTAAATCAAGGTGACTCAATCAGTTTGAATGTTTATAATGAACTTATGGATACTACAACTATTCACTGGCATGGTTTGCATGTTGCCGCAGCAAATGATGGCGGGCCGTATACGACTATTCCACCAAACACACTGTGGAATCCGCAATTTAAAGTTAGGGATCATGCTGCAACTTATTGGTACCATCCTCACCTGCATATGATGACGAACTTGCATGCTTCACTAGGAGCAGCAGGTATGATAATCGTTCGTGATACGATTGAAGGAGCGTTAAATTTACCAAGAAAATATGGCGTTGATGATTTCCCTCTTGTCATACAATCAAAATGTTTTGATGCTGGAAAACAGATCTTAGTTGATAATGCCTATGATAGTGTGATGTTGGTAAACGGAACACTTGATGCCTACTTACCAACTCCTGCGCAAATAATCCGATTCAGACTTTTAAATGCATCATCCGAAAGAGTCTATAACATTGGATTTCAAGGCAACTTAACTTTCCATCAAATCGGAACGGATGGAGGATTATTAGATATGCCGGTTGCCTTAACTAGACTTCGCATTGCACCAGGTGAACGAGCAGAAATTTTAATCGACCTTACCGGAAAAGAAGGTCAGAGCTGTAAATCGTCAGCATAAAGTGGACTAAATTTAATCAAATATAAGGGAGTGTTTCCAATAAACCCTAAATTTATATAACCATGGAAACAAAGAAAAAACAAACCACCGAGAATTTCATCAAAGAGATTCGCAGAAAAACTAGAAGGAACTTTTGTTCAGAGCAGAAAATCACAATTGTAATGGAAGCCTTGC
>JBILYL010000029.1:0-15067 GCA_044377775.1 Bacteroidia bacterium | reverse complement strand
CTTACCGGAAAAGAAGGTCAGAGCATTGATCTGATGAGTTTTGCTTCTGAACTACCAAATGCAATTTATGGCGCACTTCAACCAGGAATGGGAGCAGGACAAATCATTCCGGGTTATTCTACAAATGTTTTGAATGGAGCGGACTTTCAAATCATGACATTTAACATTGTTGCACAAACAACATCACCTGTAACAACAATTCCTGCTACATTGGTAACAAATAATCCGTGGAGCATTGCAAGTGCTACAGCAACAAAAACGTTAACATTTAGTCCAACAACGATGGGGCCAACTGCTATACAGGGACCATTTCTAATCAATAGCAGTAGCTTTGATATGAATATCCTTAACTATTCCATTCCCTTGAATAGTATTGAGATATGGACACTCGACAACCAATCTCCAATTGCACATCCATTTCATATTCACGATGTTCAATTTTATATCACTGAATTAAATGGATTGGCTCCTCCTCCAAACATGGCTGGAAGAAAAGATGTTGTACTTGTTCCGGCAATGCAAACCGTTAAATTCATTGCCAAATTCGAAACGTTTTGCGATTCTGCAGCACCTTATATGTACCATTGTCATATGTTACCGCATGAGGATGATGGAATGATGGGACAATTTGTTGTTACTTGCCCGACAAATGTTGGCTTGAACGAATTCGATGAAAACAATGATGGTGTTGTTTTATTTCCGAATCCAACAAGGGATAAATTTACCATTTCACAAAAATCCGGTGAACCGTTTTCTGATATCTATGTATTTGATTATACTGGAAAAATAATTCTTTCAAAAAACAAACTTCATGAAAATCAATTGGAGATACATTTAGAAAATTTACCCGCAGGAATTTATTTCGTTGAAATAATTTCCGGAGAAAAAATTGTCCATAAAAAAATAAATCTGATTAAATAAATTATGTTAAACATCTTCAATGATCTCTTTTCATGTAAAAGTTTAATAAACACAAATCTCAAAAAAAGACATAAACATTTGATAATCATACGATAAAGCTGTTTATAAATTAACAAAACAAAGCCCATCAGAAATGAAGGGCTTTGTTGCTTTTATTAAATACCTATGGTATATTTACAAAATGGAATCATTAATCATAAAGGGAACTGAAAAAACTCCTGAAATAAACTTCAATTTCCAATCTGGAAAGCTTTTTGTTGGAGGTCGCTCCTACTCGTCTGATGCGTTTGATTTTTACAAACCAATCAATGAATGGCTTAATAAGTATCTTGAAAGCCCTAAAGAAAATACCATTTTAGAAGTGAATGTTGATTATTTCCATTCCGTTTCAGTAAAATACCTTACAACTATCATTAAAAAAGTTTCTCAATTACATGAAACAGGTAAGTCCATAACTATTGTATGGTTTCATGAAAATGACGAAAACAATGAAGACGAAACATACGACTTAGGGAAGAGCATTGAAAATGAATCAAAAATCAAATTCGACTTTGTAGCGGTTGTTTAATTTAACTCATGCTATATTTTGTTGCAAAATTTCAAGTGAATTAGATCAAAATAATATAATTAAATCAGTGTGAATAAAATCTAAGTAAAATAATTTAATTTTAAAATTACCCAAACCTCCATTATTAAAACATCATCAACCTGCATACCCATTTCTTCCTATGATAGTTGTAACATTTTATCTTTCAATTTTAAGTGATAAAATAAAAAAAGGCAGAACCAAAAATCACCAGAAATTGATCTATTTCAAAACTTTTCCGCTTAATTTCATCAGCTGCGTTTCGGATACTTTTGCACTATATCGTGCATCTGCTAAACGAGTAAGTGCGTCATCGTAGCTTTTCTGAATTTCTTTTAATTCGACAGACGTACTCGAACCAATTCTAAAACGCTCCAAAGCGATGTTAACTGCTTCCTTTGTAAGCAGCGTATTATCTTCTTCAAGCAACAGAACCTTTTGATCTTCCTGATATTTTTTAAAAGAAGAAAGCAATGATTGTTCAAGTTGTAATTTTACAATTTTATATTCTAGATTAGCATTTTCGGATTGTAAGTACGCATTTTTTATTTGATTTCGTGTATTAAAACCATTGAAAATAGTCCAGCTTGCAGTAAGACCAAGATTAAGCCCAAGATTCTGATTTAACAAAGAGAAACCCGCCTGATTCTCGGATCGTGAAAACAAATAACTACTATTCAAATTCAACTTCGGATATAATTGTGATTTTGTTTCTTTTAAAAGATGATTCTTTAGCATAACATTCCGTTGCGCAAGTGTGATCGCTGAATTATTATTCTGAATTTCGATTTTCAATTCTTCGAATTTCAATTGGAACTCAACAGGAATTGTTTCCTGAACATCGAATTCAAGGTCAACATTTCTAGCAAGCAATTGATTCATCTCCAATTTAAGATTTGAAAAAAATGTTTTTTGCCTGTATAGGTTGGACGTTTGAGCATTCATATCAATTTTAGCTTGCAACACATCAAGTTTGGAACCCGAACCAATTTTAAATCTCAATTCTGCAATTTTTAATCGCTCTTCTGAAATCAAAATATTATCTGAAAGTCCTTTGATCAATTGCTTCTGTCTAACAACGTTATAATACGTAACAATTATTTGTGAAATCGTATTTTCAATGGCAATTTTCGAGGTCAAAACACCCATTGCATCAAGATCCTTGAGACGACTATGTGCTGCAAACATTTTAAATCCATCAAACAATGTCCATGTTAAATAAACACCTGCATTACTATTGTTTGATTGCACACCGCTCTTATCTACGATCAAGCCACTTGAGAACTCCTGTTTTGTTGCATTATTCGCCAAACTCGTAGCTGCCTGAAGTTCAATTTTTGGTAACATACCCGCATTTCCGAGCGTGTTGTTTGTTGATGCAATTGTTGCATTATTTTTTTCAATAGTAATGTCGTAATTTGACTTAAGTCCAATATCAATAGCCTGCTCCAAAGACAATTGCTCCTGCGCAGTAAGAAACGGAAGTAAAAATATACTCAATAAACAAATCAAAATAAACTTATTTAATTTCATGCTTATGCTCTTTAGAAAAATATGAATAAATCGCAGGAATGACATATAATGTCAGTATTAATGAAAACAAAATCCCACCAACAATTACAACTCCCATTGCTGTTCTGCTTTTTGCACCAGCTCCTAATGACAAAGCAATTGGCATTGCTCCTAATGCAGTTGCGATACTGGTCATTAATATCGGACGAAGTCGTGCAGCAGATGCTTCCTGAATAGCTTCTTTGACTGTTCGCCCTTTTTCCTTTAATTGATTTGCAAACTCAACAATTAAAATTCCATTTTTTGTAACCAAACCGATCAGCATGATAATACCTATCTGACTAAATATATTTAAAGTTTGATTAAAATACCACAAAGAAAGCAATGCTCCGCATAAAGCAAGAGGAACGGTGATCATGATTGTTAACGGATCAATAAAACTTTCGAACTGGGCAGCCAAAACAAGATAAATAATTATTAATGCAAGAATAAATGCAAACATTACATTGGATGAACTTTCTTGAAAATCCCTGGAAGGACCAGTCAATGCAGTAGAAAAAGAATCATCGAGCACTCTTTTTGAAATCGCCTCCATTTCTTGTATTCCATCTCCGATTGTTTTTCCTTCTGCTAATCCGGCAGAAACTGTTGCTGCCTGATAACGATTATAATGATAAAGTTGTGGCGGACTGCTCTGTTCAACAATTGTAACAACATTATCAAGCTGTATCATCTCCCCTTTGATATTTTTTGCATACATCGATTTCAGATCCAGGGGCTCATCACGTTTAGCTCTTTCAAACTGTCCGATGACCTGATATTGTTTTCCTTCCATATTAAAATAACTAAAACGTTGTCCGCTTAAAGCCAATTGCAATGTTTGAGCGATGTCACTAACAGAAATCCCCATTCCTTTTGCTTTTTCTCTGTCGATGTTAATATTCAACTCCGGTTTATTGAATTTCAAATTCACATCTACCATCTGAAACACTTTACTTTTATTTGCTTCCTCTAAAAATAAAGGCAATTTTTCTTTCAGTTTTTGAAAATTAGGCGCCTGCACCACAAACTGAACAGGCAATCCGCCTCTGGAACCACCAGAAGAAATTGTCTGCTCCTGAATTACGAAAGCTTTTGCTTCGGGAAATGCTTTTGTTGATTTAGTAATATAATCTGCGATCTGCTGTTGATTCCGTTTACGTTCATTCGGCTCCGTTAAAGCAAGTCGAACAAAACCAGTATTCACTGCACCTGAACCACTGAAACCTGGTGCAGTAACAGTAAGACAAATTCGCTTTTCCTTAATGGAGTCATTTATAAAATCAGAGAATTTTTGCACATATGCATCCGTATATTCATAGGAAGCTCCTTCTGGTGCTGTTATAGAGACACGAAACCAACTACGATCCTCAAGTGGTGCCAATTCTGATTGAACCGCATTGCCGGCAAAATAGATCACACCAAAACTGCCTGCAATGATCAAAAAAGCAATCCATCGCTTTTTCATAAAACGAGCAAGAGAGTTGTCATAACTGCTAACCATTTTTACAAAAAATGGCTCCGTCATTTCATAGAAACGGCTCTTTTTAGGTTTCTTGCGAACCATATATGCATTTAGCATCGGAGTGAGTGTTAACGAAACAAATGCGGATATCAAAACAGCCCCGGCAATCACAACACCGAATTCACGGAACAACCGTCCGACAAATCCTTCTAAAAATATGACAGGCATAAATACCGCTGCGAGTGTTATTGATGTAGATATCACTGCAAAAAATATTTCTTTTGATCCTTTATGTGCAGCTTCAATGGGATTCATTCCTCCCTCAATTTTTTTGTAAATATTTTCCGTAACCACAATACCATCATCTACAACAAGACCCGTAGCTAAAACGATTGCAAGAAGTGTCAAAACATTTATTGAATAATCCATCAGGTACATGATAAAAAAAGCACCAATCAATGAAACGGGAATATCAATTAAGGGGCGAAAAGCAACTAACCAATCTCTGAAGAATAAATAAATAATAAGTATCACCAAAACAATGGCAATGATCAACGTTTCTTTAACTTCAAGAATAGAACGTTTTACAAATTTTGTATTATCCAAAGCAATACCAATATGAAAATCTTTCGGAAGATCTTTTTCAATCTGTGCCATGCGCTTATAAAATTCATCTGCAATAGCAATATAATTTGCACCCGGCTGTGGTACAACTCCGAGACCGATCATCGGTACACCGGATTGACGTAAAATAGTTTCTTCATTTTCCGGCCCTAGCGAGGCTGTACCAACATCTTTAAAACGCACTACCTGATCACCATCCGAACGAATAATCATATTATTAAATGCATTTTCATCGGTAAGCTTCCCAACCGTTTTTACTGTCAGCTCTGTAGTATTGCCGGCAACTTTACCGGATGGTAATTCAACATTTTCCCGATCTAATGCTTGTTTCACATCAAGTGGTGTAAGCCCGTATGCAGCAAGTTTATCGGGATTCATCCACATACGCATTGCATACTTCTTTTGCCCCCAGATCTGAATCGTACTCACACCGGGTATTGTTTGCAACCTTTCCGAAATTACATTTTCTGCAAATGCAGAAAGTTCCAATTGATTTTTTGAATCACTTTCAATTGTCATCGATAAGATCGCATCCGAATTTGCATCCGATTTTGTGACTGTTGGCAATCCATCAATATCCTGTGGCAATTGTCTTACTGCCTGCGAAACTTTATCACGTACATCATTTGCTGCGGCCTCTATATTGGCATCGAGATTAAATTCCACAGTAATTGTACTGGAGCCTTGATTACTTGCCGAAGAAATTGTTCTTACACCTTCGATTCCATTCAACACTTTTTCTAATGGCTCGGTGATCTGAGATTCAATGACATCAGCATTTGCTCCTGCATAATTTGTTTTCACAGTTATGATTGGTGGATCGATAGACGGATATTCGCGAACGCCTAAATAATTATATCCAATTGCACCAAACAGCACAATAATGATTGACATCACAATTGCAAGTACGGGACGGTTTATACTTATTGATGAAATATTCATACCTGCATTTATTTAATATCCGTTACATTTACAACAGCTCCCGGTCTTAAAGACATTATACCTCTTACAATAACCGTATCGCCAACTACCAATCCTTCTGTGATCTGAATCTTCTGATCGGTTCTTAATCCGGTAATTATTTTAACGGATTCTGCTTTGCCATCTTTAATTTTATAAACCTTTTTTCCTTTCAGATCGGGAATAACAGCCTCTGTTGGAATCATAATTGCTGAATCAATAGCACTTAAAGCCAACTGAACACGGGCAAAAGATCCCGGAAAAATATTCCCTTTCGGATTCGGACAAATGGCTCTGACGTGAAGTGTGCGCGTTACCATATCAATTTTGGGCTCAACGGCAAATACCTGCCCGATAAGTATTTCATTATTCCCTTCAATAGTAAAAGTAAGCAAATCTCCTTTTTTTACAATAGAAGAATACTTTTCTGAAACAGAAAAATCGATCTTCACGGGATTTATCTGCTGTATGCTTGCGATAACCTGATTGGAAGTAACATATGCTCCAACACTCACATTCTTCAAACCGATCACTCCGTCAAATGGTGCCTTAATTTCAGTTTTGGAAATCTGAGCTGTTGCGAAATCCATTTCTGCTTTGATCACATTGTACTGATTTTGCACGTTTTCAAACTCTTCCTGACTTATTCCATTGACCGCGAGCAACTGTTTTGCCCTTTGTAATTTCTGTTCTGATAATGAAAGTTGTAATTGCAGTTTTTTAAAATTCGCTTGTAGGTCTGCATCATTTATTTTCACCAACAATTGTCCTTTTGAAACATGGCTTCCTTCTTCAAAATTTAGTAGGATGATCTTACCGGAAAGTTCGGGTTGTAAATCAACTTCCTCATTCGCTATAATAGTTCCGGAAGCATATACTTCATTATTTAATTTCTCCGCTTTCACAACAATTGCGGTAACATTACTAGGCATCGACTTTCCACCAAGCTTTCCACTCTTCTGATCAGCTTGCGAGGATTCTGATGGAAAGAATAGATATTTAAGAACTAACAGCACAACAACTGTCAAAGTAATTATGATTAAATTTTTGATCTTCATATTCGTTTATTTCTTTTTTAGTTTTATGTCTACTTCATTTGCAGGCAGAAGCTCAACGTTGTTTAATATTTTTGTGATGCAGGAGTAAAACATTTCCTGATCTTGTTTCGGTACATTTTTAAAGGCGATCGCATTCATCTCCTTAATACCGCTGTGAATTTCAGGCATTATTTTTTTTGCCTTTGCTGTTAGTTCTATAAGATGCTCTCTTCGGTCATCAGGATTGACTGATCGTGTGATCATTTTTTTATCGACCAGGTAATCCAATATCCGGACCATCGAAACTTTATCAAAATTTAAAAAGTCGGATAAAAATTGCTGCGTGCACTTTTGCTCCGTTTTATCTATCGCTATTAGTGTAGAGAAATGTCTGTCAACACCGGTATGTTCAAGCTTTTTACTCAATGCCCCAAAATAACTTTTGGTAATTGCACCCATAAATTTCCCTAAAGGCATGCATTCATTAACTTTTTTGTTTTCTTCTGACAACATGGAACAAAGATAGTTAAAACTGTTAATAGTATACAATGTTAACCATTAACAAACACAAAAGAGAGATAAATATTAAGGAAAATGAGTTATTTAATGGATATTTCGTCAATAAAAATAAAGGCATTACCTCCGGCACCTTGATGCCAGGAAGGCAAAACACCAAAGTTGTAAGCTTTTATTTTTACATACCGTGTTTTTATAACATCTGTCTTTGCCGTAAGATTCTGTATCCGAATATCAAAGTCATTTGCATTAATCGCATTCTCAACTGTACCGGCTAATTTAAAATTGACATTATCAGACGATGTATAATATTCTACTTTAGTCGGCATCAAAATCCAGGCGCGTGTATCCTGCAAAAAGCTTGCACTGAAAGTATTAATGGATTGTTCTTTTTTCAGATCTATGATGCATTCAAAATCTTGGGATTGATATCCCTGCCACTCGCCCTTACGCCAATTCGTTTCACCTTTTACGCCATCAATAATACCTTTGTCGCCACCCGCAGTGTATTGCGGATTGTATTTTGAAACAATATTTACCTCCCAGTTGTTTGGTCGTTTGTAATAATGCGACACAACAGCATTACTGAGGATCTTCCGGGATGGAGAAATTTCTTTTATAGCATATGCAGCTAAGGTGTCGGTTTTGATGATATAAAATGGTTTCAAATATTCTTTTGTTGTACTGTATTGATTATTATACAGGTTATCAGAACTCATATACCCATTTGATTCTAAAGTGTAATAAATTTTGGTATTCTTTTCATTCGTAATTAATTCTATTTTTAAACTATCATCAAACACCTTTGAATCTGATTCAACAATAGGAACAATAGCTATTTCTTTATCATAAACACTATTATTATAATTATGGAAATAACGGTAATCTGCAATAAATAAATTCGAATCAGGTATTGTGTTCGAATTTGCAGTCATATCAAATACGAGTATGCTATTACTTTTAATATTTTCCGGAGAATAGATATCAGCATAGCTAAACTTATTTTCTTTAACCGGCACTTTATTCATTTTTGCAGATTTAATAAATCGATTTTGATCTGACAGATTGTTTGATTTTATTTCAAATGCTTTTCCATTTTCTAAATTAATTTTAACATTACTAAAAAATGGAGTTCCAATTTGGAATTGAGCATCACCAGGACAAACTTGATAAAAACCCATAGAGCTCAAAACATACCATGCACTCATTTGTCCGCAATCTTCATTTCCAATTAATCCATCGGGAGTATTTTTGTAAAAATCATTCAATAATTGATAAACATGTTCTTGAGTTTTCCAAGGTTTTCCAATGTAGTTGTATAAATAAGCGATGTGATGACTCGGTTCATTGCCATGAGCGTACTGCCCAACTAATCCTGTTATATCAACTTGTTCGCGACCAGTTGTTTGAGAAGTAGTACTGAACAATTCATCTAATTTAGCATCGAATTTATGAGCCCCACCCATTTGTTCTACTAAGCCATAAACATCATGCGGAACGAAAAACGTGTATTGCCAGGAGTTTGCCTCTGTAAAATTATTATTTACTTCGCGAGGATCAAAGGGAGATAGCCATCCGCCATTTTTCTTTGGTCGCATAAAACCTGTTCCCGTATCAAAAACATTTTTCCATGATTGAGAGCGCTTTATAAAATTTGCATAATCTCCATAATTTGATGTATGTTCAGCAATTTGAGCGATGCACCAATCATCATAAGCATACTCCAATGTTTTCGAGACACTTTCGTGTTCATCATCCATACTTATAAATCCATTCTGTTTATAAGCCTTTAGTCCTAAATGATCGAGTGTTGCACTATGTTTCATGGCTTCAAATGCCAAATTCATGCTGTATTTAATTTTGGGGTCATAATCCAATATGCCTTTGGCTGCAGCATCCGCAATTACACTCACCGAATGATAGCCGATCATACAATCGGTTTCGTTACTTGCAAGCTCCCAAACCGGTAATCGTCCTCCTTGTTTGTATTGTTCTAAAAATGTATAGACAAAATCAGCTGTTCGTTTACGGTCAATGATCGTATAAAGTGGATGAGCCGCACGAAACGTATCCCATAAAGAAAAAACAGAATAATACGTAAAGCCTTCTGCTTTGTGAATCTTATTATCACGTCCCCGGTACATGCTATCAACATCCATAGCAATATTCGGTTGAATCATTGTATGATACAATGCGGTATAGAAAATACTTTTTCTCTCCTTATCGCTACCCGTCACTTCAATTTTACTTAGCTCTTTATTCCAAAGAGCTGCGGCTTCTTTTTTTACTTTACTAAAATTCCAATGCGATAATTCAGTCTTTAAATTTTTGCTAGCACCATCAATATTGACATTAGATATACTGACCTTAACATATACAACTTCTCCCTTTTTAACATCAGATGAAACACTAACCTTAAGATCATTTCCTTTGAAAATAGTATCCGTTGCATTTTTTTGACCAAAAGGAACGTTGTCGTATTCGGCTTTTGAAAGGTTTACTTTAAAGCCTTTACTGAAAACAATCTTTGCATATATATACTGATCCTTTGCCCACGCTTCACTTCTTCTGTATATTTCCACCGTTGAGTCGTTAATGATTTTCACTTCCCCATTGATCAATTTATCACGATGATTTAAATCGATAATAAAGTTTGCTTTTCCGGCTTTATTAAAAGTATATTTATGAAAACCGACTCTCGTTGTCGAAGTCAATTCAACATCGATATCATCATCCTCTAATTTCACAAAATAATAACCAGCTGCAGCAAGTTCGTTTTTATGAGAGAATTTTGATGCATATTTTTTAGCATCGAAACTTGGCTCTCCCATCATGGGCATTAAAGCGATATCTCCATAATCACTGCATCCTGTCCCGCTTAAATGTGTTTGCGAAAACCCGTAGATCACAGAATCACTGTAGTGGTAACCACTACAACCATCCCAACTACCATCTATACGTGTATCCGGAGAGAGTTGTACCATCCCAAATGGAACGGTTGCTCCCGGAAATGTATGCCCATGTCCACCGGTTCCTATCATTGGATTAACGAATTCTGAATAATTTTGCTGAGCAAATGAGAGAGTTAATGAATAAAAGATTGCCGAAACCGACAGAAGAAAAAAGCGTGAATATTTTTTCATTTTAATACATATCAAATAATGATTTAACAGCAATTTTATTTTCCAGATTTTTTATTTCCACCTGCTCAGGTAAGTAGATAATTCGTCCTTCTCCAGGTAAAAGATCAAAATAATTATCACTCAAATTAAGATCTTCTCCATTAAAAGTAATACAAATATCTTTCATAAGTACGTCAGAGATAATTGTAAAACATTGGGTCTTTTCACAAACCTCTTCCCGAACTTCAAAGTTAGGACGGGCAAGAACAAGTTCTTTCGGCTTTACGAAATAATGAACAGCACTTTCAACTGGCAGAAAACCATTTGTAGTTGTCAAAGTGGATCTGAGAAACACACTTTTCAGATCTATTCCCTTCAAATTATTTTTATCAAAACAATATACCTGTTTAGAAGTATTTGCATCCGTGACAATTGACAATTGTTCCGACCACAATGCTTTCCCTGTAAAATCATATAATCCAATTAACAATTCTGCTTTTATTTCCTGTAACTTATCAGACACCACATAAACAAAACAAGAATCATCCTTTTCAACGATTGATACAATTACTTCATTGAATGAACGCTTAGCCTGATAATGGGAAGCTTTCCAATGATCATAATAATCTACAGAACTCCATGAAGTAACCGGCCAACAATCATTCATCTGCCAATATAATGTTCCCATGCAATATGGTTTTGCTCTTCGGTGTGCTTCAATCGCTATTTTCATTCCTTTCGCCTGCAATAACTGTGAGACATAAGCATAGTCGTTTATTTTTTTCGGAACAATATAATCGCGTTCCATGTATGTTGTAATTGTTTTATAACCTGTTGGATGTTTTTGGTGAGCATTTAAATTAACAGAATCAATATCGTGTAGATGCTTCAATATATATTCATCATCATAATCAATAGCTACATTAGTCCCATCTTGTCCTATTTTAGAATCAAAGACACCAAACCTACTCAGTGTATTTAATGCCGGCATTCCCTGAAACCCATATTCACTCATAAAACGACCTACCTTTTTTTCATACATTTCAAACGTTTCCATTCCCCACCAAACGCCCCAATAATGTGAATCTCCTTCTTGCAAACTTTCCTTATGTCCCCAACCGATACTCGGAGAACTTGGCCAATAAGCGCGGCTTCCATCGTAAGCAGTCACAATATCTTTAATAAAATAGTTAAATAAAGCTTCGTTATTTTGTACTATAAGGGATGAGTCTTTTTCGGAATAATGATATTGTTTTTGCCATTCCCAATTTTTCCAGCCCTCATCTACTTCATTATTTCCGCACCACAAGGCAATACTGGGATGATTGCGTAAACGCTCCACCTGACCGATCACTTCCTCCGCTACATTCTCTATAAAATGATCGTCACCGGGATACATGGCACAAGCAAACATAAAATCCTGCCAGACTAAAATTCCATTTTTATCACACGCTGTATAAAAAGCATCATCTGCATATACGCCTCCGCCCCAAACACGAAGCATATTCATATTTGCATCAACCGCATTTTTTATAATCGTGGAATAGTCCGCTTCCTGCAACCGAGGTAAAAAGTTATCTTGTGGAATATAATTGGCTCCTTTCATAAAAACAGGAACACCATTTAATTTGAAATAAAAACTTTTTCCTATACTATCTTTATCTTGAATCAATTCAATGGTCCGCAAGCCAATATCAATTCGTTTCCTATCAAGAAAACGGGAATCATATGAAAGACTTATTTCAAAATTGTATAATGTAGGAAAACCCAAACCATTACTCCACCATCTCTGAGGATTTTTAACATTATAAAAAACAGAATATGTATGAATTCCTTTTTTAAGCTTTACTTTAGAAACGATCTGACCACTGAAATCGATTTTATTCCCCTTCATTATTTCGAGGTAGGCATTTGCTTCTACATCACTTTGTATCTCACACACAAACTCCAATTCAGCAAGAGTATCTGATAGAGACTGTTGGATAAGCTTTACATTTAAAATTCGCGCATCGCTCCAACTGAGCATGGTCACATTTTTCCAGATTCCACAGGTCACAAAACGAGGTCCCCAATCCCAACCATATTGATATTGCGCCTTTCTCGTAAATACTTTTTCATCTCCCGGTAAAGTGTAAGCAAGTTTTTTCGCTTCCGCTTTCCCTCTCTTTACAGCTGATTCAAACACAACATGCAATTTATTTTTTCCTTTGTGCACATATTTTTTAACATCGGACTTCCAACTCCGGAACATGTTATCAGCAATAAGAATAAGTGAATCGTTTACGTAAACCTTAGCATGGGTATCCAAGCCATCAAATTTCAATTCAATATGAGATTGCGACAAATCTGATCCAGAAACTAAAAACGTAGTTTGATATTCCCAGTCTTCATTTTCGATCCACTGTAACTGTTGTTCATTATCAGCATAAAATGGATCAGGAATAAGTTTATTATAAAACAGGTCAGTGTGAACAGTTCCGGGAACACTCGCTTTCAACCATTTTTTATCACTCGCCTTTTTGAATTCCCATTTGTTTTTTACGAATTTTTTTTCAAGTATCTGCGCAGGCGATACAAAAGGTAATATGATTACAAACAAATATTTTAAAACATTACTTTTCACGATAATTTCTCTTTAAGCAATTTCACTTCTTCCAAATCAGCAACATCATCTTTCACAATTGCAGAAGAATGATAATAAGATGTTTCGACTTTCGACTTGAGCAATTCAAGATTTGATGAACGAACTCCGCCTCCGGGCATAATGACAATTCTGTCATTTGACAACTGAACCAACTTACTCAATTGCTCTGCACCTTCTATAGCCGATTTTGTTTGTCCGGATGTAAGTATGGTATTAAAACCACAAGTAATCACATCTTCTAAATTTTCAGTCAAATTCCCAGAAACATCAAAAGCCCTATGGAAGCTGCAAGGCATTGGTTTAGACAATTCTACCAGTTCTTTGTTTTGATTTACATTTACACTTCCATCTGCATTCAATATTCCGAATACAAATCCATCCGCTTTCATTTTTTTAAAATGCAGGATGTCTTTTTTCATTTGTCCGAACTCGGTTTCAGAATAAACAAAATTTCCACCGCGAGGCCGGATCATGACAAACACATCCAGATCAATTAATTTCCTGGCTGTTTCAAATGTTCCATGATTCGGAGTAATTCCTCCTGAAGAGAAGTCGTCACACAACTCTATTCTGTCGGCACCACCTTGCTGGGCAATGAGTGCTGATTCCAAATTAAAACAAGCTATTTCGAGTTTGGCCTTATCCATTAAATTCTATTGTAATTAATAATGATTCCGCAGTACTGGTCATAATAACAGTACTTTTTTTCATTTCAGGCTGTCACCAAGAGTTGAGTCGATGGTCGAATCATTTTAAATGCGAATCGGCATTGATCAAGTTATTTCCACTCGCATCATATACCGCATAATTAAAACCGCTTTGCACGCAATACGAACCATATTCCCCTTTTTTATTCAAGGCTATAAAACCTACCTGAATATCTTTTAAATTTTTTTTTCTGTTAGCAGTTAACTTCACCACTCTGCTCACTGCCTCTTTACATGCGTCTTCCGGACTTTTTCCCTGCCGCATTAACTCTACAACTAAATGACAACCGGCAATTCGAATCACTTCTTCGCCATGCCCGGTTGCTGTTGCCGCTCCAATTTCATTATCGACAAATAATCCAGCTCCGATAATAGGAGAATCGCCAACTCTGCCGTGCATTTTATAAGCCATTCCACTTGTCGTGCACGCTCCGGATAAATCACCATTGGCATCCAATGCGATCATTCCGATCGTATCGTGATTTTCAATATTAACAATCGGTTTATATTTACTACTCTTCAACCACTCTTGCCATTCTTTTTCAGATGCCTCAACTAATAAATTTTCTTTCTTAAAACCTTGCGACAATGCAAACTGAAATGCTCCGTCACCAACCAACATCACATGTGGTGTTTTTTCCATAACGGCTCTCGCTACAGAAATAGGATGTTTTATAAATTCTAAACATGCCACAGATCCAATATTTGCATTTTCATCCATGATACATGCATCGAGTGTTACGCGTCCATCTCTATCCGGTCTTCCGCCATATCCTACACTCCTTTCAGTTGGATCGCCTTCCGGGATCTTCACTCCTGCTTCAACCGCATCCAAGGCTTTACCATTTTTACTGAGCACTTCCCAGGCGGCTTCATTGGCCTTAAGACCGAAATTCCAGGTAGACAAAACAATTGGTTTTGATGGAATAAAGCG
>JBILYL010000174.1:0-5935 GCA_044377775.1 Bacteroidia bacterium | reverse complement strand
AAGCGGTTTTGATTCAACTTCAATTCTGTTGCATCCGATTTATTTATTAATAAAGCGGCCGATGCAAAAGCACTTGTTTTAATAAAATTGCGTCTGGAAGTCATATAGTTACAGGTTTTTAGCGCCTTCGATTTCTAAGAATAAATAAAAAAGGGTTTATTAAAAAGCGAAGAGTGTTATACATTTACAACGTAGTTTTTCTTACTTACTAATGTAGGTATTTATCCCGAATCCCGATAGGTTTAGTAGTCCTGTCGGGATTTATTTATTTAAATAAATGTTCTTCCTATTTCGAAATGGTAATTATGAAAGTTACTTTATCGTCTTAAAATGCTTTGCATAATTCACACCCAACTTATCTAGTGCCGGGGCATGCAACTTTAATCGCACAAGAAATTCTTTATAATTTTTCTTTTCGGCAGGTGTCCATAATGCTTCCGACAATGCAGCCATGCGAGGCATCGACATGTATTCGACTTGCGAAAAAGTAGTAATGTACTCGGTCCAAACGTTCGCTTGAGCACCCATTATAAACACTGATTCTTCTGTCGTCAAGACTTTGGGTGTTGGATTATATGCATATACCGAATCCAAAGGATTGAAACCACCGATTGCCAAGGGTTCTTTCGCTTTATCCTTCGACTGGTAATGATCGAAGTAACATGGTTTACCCGGACTCATTACAACATTGTGTTTTTGCTTTGCTGCTTCAATACCTCCCTTTACACCTCTCCAACTCATTAAAGCAGCATTTGGAGCTAATCCTCCTTCTAAAATTTCGTCCCAACCAATAATTTGTTTCCCTTTTGAGTTTACAAACTTTTCGATTCGGGTAATGAAATAACTTTGAAGATCTTCTTCTGTTTTTAATTTTTCATCTGCTATTCTTTTTTGACATTTCGGACAAGCTTTCCAGCGATCTTTCAAACATTCGTCTCCGCCAATGTGAATGTATTTTCCGGGAAATAAATCCATTACTTCAGATAATATATCTTCTAAAAAAGAAAACGTTTTATCGTTTCCGGCACAGTATACATCATCTGAAACGCCCCAACGTGTGAATGTTTCAAAAGGACCACCTGTACAAGAAAACTGCGGGTATGCAGCAAGTGCAGCCAAAGAATGTCCGGGCATTTCAATCTCAGGCAATACAGTTATGTATTTACTCTGTGCGTAGGCAACAATTTCTTTGATATCTTCTTGCGTATAAAAACCACCATAAGAAATCCCATCGTATTTATTCTCTATTGAAGGTGTCCCATCTTTATTCCATACCGCTTTACCAATGATCGTTTCCTTACGTGTTCCACCAATAGAAGTTAATAAAGGATATTTTTTTATTTCAATTCTCCATCCTTGATCATCCACCAAATGCCAATGAAAAACATTGAATTTATACATTGCTAAATAATCAATGTATTTTTTCACTTCGTTCTTTGTGAAAAAATGACGGCTGCAATCTAAATGCATCCCACGCCACTTATAACGAGGGGTGTCATTTATCTGAACACAAGGAATTTTTATTTCAGCGGACTTTTCCAAAGGAAGAATTTGTATAAGTGTTTGCATCGCATAGAACAAACCGGCATTTCCTTCGGCTAAACAAAATATCTGATTCTGATTTATTGTCAAATCATAATTTTCGGTCCAGCCGGCTTCAAAATCAGGACGGGTAATAATAATGTAATTCCCATCCGTTGGCAGAACAGTTACAACAGCTAAATCAAATCCATAATTTGTTTTAAAATAATTATTTAAATAATCAACCTCCGGTTTAAAACTATCGGACATTAAAACAATTTTTGTTTGAGAACTAAGTACAAAGTGATCGTTACTTAACTTCAGCTCTTTGGGTAAAGGAATTATTGGCAACGATTTTAATTGAGCGGGCTGCTGTGCAATACCTATCAATGAAAATAAAAAGCAAATGGTTATTAATATTATTTTTTTCATAATTAAGATTAAATAATTTATATCAATTAAAACGTTTAATGAGGCAATTTGTTTTTTAAGGTCCCATATACCCATGTTCCTATAACAGCACTTAAAAGTGAAACCAGTACAATCAACAAGCCACTTCCAACCAAAGCGTATAATGGACCTGGACAAGCACCTGTCATTGCCCAACCTAAACCGAATATCAGTCCTCCTATAACATTTCCTTTATTGAATTCCTTTGATGCGATCTTTATTTCTTCACCGGATATTGTTTTCACCTTATATTTTTTGATAAGCCAGATAGAAATCATCCCGATCACAACCGCGGAACCAATAATTCCATACATATGAAACGATTGAAAGCGAAACATCTCCTGAATACGAAACCATGAGATTACTTCAGCTTTTATAAGTATCACTCCGAAGATGAAACCTAGTATTAAAAATTTTATTTTTGACATATTACTGATGATTGAATTTATTGTTTTTATAAAAAACCGATTCTCTTTTACTGATTATATTTTACAATGTCATGATCAAGGGAAGAATAAACCATGTCATGATCAAGCCACCGATAAAAAAACAAATGGTTGCAACTAAGGATGGAAATTGCAAATTAGATAATCCCATAATTGAATGTCCTGAGGTACAACCACCTGCATAACGGGTTCCGAAACCGACAAAAAAACCACCTACCAGAATAAGGATAAATCCTCTCAGAGAAAAGATTGATTCAAAATTAAAGATCTCCTGAGGAATTAATCCATTCTGATTTTTTATTCCCATCGCATTCAGATCAGAAACAGTTTCTTCAGAGATCTGCACGGCTATTGGATTTTCAAAAATATAACCTGCAACAAATCCACCCACAATAATCCCAAATGCGAAAATTAAATTCCAGGATTCAGCTCTCCAATCATATTTAAAAAACTCCGTTTTCCCGGGAACACATGCTGCACATATATGACGCAGCGAAGACGATATTCCGAATGTTTTATTTCCAAGCAGTAACAATATCGGCACCATTAAACCTATTAATGGTCCGGATACGTACCATGGCCAAGGTTGTGTAAGTAAATTCATTTAGTTCAGGTTTAAAATTTTAAAGCGTAACAATTTCAATTTATTTTTTAGTATTTTTCTTTTTTAAAGCGGCAATGTCCTCAAACGGACCATACTTATGCTGGCTCTCTGGAAAAGGATCAGCATATGGTCCGAAGGGATTATCAACAGGCTTCGCTGATATTTTAGGCCAATCTTTACTCAGATCTTTTTTAGGCCGAGACTGAGAATTTACAAATGCTGCAACATCCCAGGCTTCTTCATCTGTCAGCTGTTGATTATCATAACGTGCACCCAATGGCATATTTGATTTCACATAACCTGCAAAACGCGATAAACGGAACAATCCGGCTCCATCATTATAACTATTCTCTCCCCATAATGGTGGATATTGAAATGAGAAATTATCAGCATTCTTTTTCCCTTCACCGCTTGTTCCGTGACAGGATAAACATTTCTGAACATAAATTAATTTTCCTTTTTCAGGATCAGCAGCGCGTTCCATATATTTCAACTCAGTCAAGCCTGCACCTTTCGGTTTCTCTCCTTTTTTAACATCTTTCCCTAACCAAACTATGTATGCTTTTATTGCTTGCATTTCTTTACCTAATGTGTCTAAAGCTTTACCATTCAGACTTCTCTCAAAACAGTCGTTAACACGTTTATAGATATTCTCCATTGCACCCGAACGTTCGCGAAACTTAGGATATGTAGATGCCACAGCACTGTAATTATTGCCGAAAGATTTTGTGCCTGCGTCCAGATGGCAGTTCTGACAATTCATACCATTGCTTGTGTGAGCAACAGTTCCTTCCGGACCTAAATACAAAGAAGTGTTTGCTATCAGTTTTCTACCATAAGAAATCAATTCTGCATTTTTTTCATTTATAATTTTTAAAGTATCCGGTGCTTCCCAGAGATCAGATACCGGCAATTTAACGTCAACTACACCGGTTGAATCTGTTGCTGCTATTTTTTCTGTTTGCGTAAAAACAGCCGGCACACCGGCAACATTGACGTATACCAATATGCCGATAAAGATCATTAACGCAAGTATTAAATAAAGTAATTTAAAAACAAGCTCTAAATATTGTTCTTCTTTCTTTTTTTTACCCTGATCAGACATGATTCTATTTACTTAAAAAACTTCTTTTAACAGATTTCTTTATAAACTCAAAAAACGACAAGCATACTATAACTTTGAAACATCAGGGATATTTAATTCTTTTATTATTAATGATGCCGCTCCAAGAATCGCGGCATTATTTTCATCCAACTGTGAAGGAAGAATTTTTATTTTATTTTTATAAATATTCAATAGATTTCTTTCGAAACTTTCAATTGTAGGTTTAAAAATAAAATCCCCAGCCATTGCTAATCCACCGAATAAAAAGATGGCTTCCGGACGAGTATACGCAACACTGTTAGCCAAGGCCAAACCAAGGATATCACCAGTTTGTTCAAATGCCGCTATTGCATCCTGATCACCCTGTAGCGCTTTCTCGTAAATATATTTTGCATTTGCATCCTGTATTTCCAGATGTGTATCAATATGACGGCTCATTAACAAATCAGAATACGTCCGCTTGATTCCTGTTGCTGAACAATAAGTTTCCAAGCATCCCTTTCTTCCGCAACCACATTGCCTTCCATCAGGAAACATAATCACATGTCCGATCTCCCCGGCAAAACTATCGTGACCTAGTATTATTTCTCCATTTGAAACAATACCACTCCCTAAACCTGTACCAAGTGTAATGAAAATAAAATCCTTCATTCCTTTCGCTCCTCCGAAGATCATTTCACCTATTGTAGCCGCATTCGCATCATTAGAAAGAACTGTCTGAACATGCAAGCGATCAGAAAACAATTTCGCTAATGGAACAATTCCTTTCCATTTTAAATTTGGTGCAAATTCAATCGTACCATTAAAATAATTACCGTTGGGTGCACCAATACCCACTCCGGCAAGCACATGAGTAGCTGCAAATGGTCGCATTGCGATATCAATTTGTTCGCAAACCCCATTCACCAAATCTTCCGGTAAAGGAAAATGACCCGTAGAAATTGTTTCCTTCAATAATATTTGTCCATCCAGATCGACCAAACCAAAAACGGTATTGGTTCCACCTATATCAATGGCTGCTACCAGCTGTTGCATCATAATCAATTCCTTGAGATTTTAATATAGAACGAACTTTCCATGCATAAAATGCTAAATATGCAAAACAAACAACACCCACTAAATAACTCCATTGGATTCCTAATAAATTGTCTGCAGATAACATTCCCTGCATCCAACTTATAATACCGCCACCCATGATCATCATGATCAGGAAGCTGGAACCTTCGTTGGTATGTTTTCCCAAACCTGCAATTGCCAAAGTATAAATACAAGGCCACAAGGTGCTGCAAAACAATCCTACAGAAATAAAAGCATAAACGCTAACCATTCCATCAGACAACATTCCGATCATCAATGCTGTTATTCCGAAAAGTGAATACAATAATAATTGTCGCGCTGGATTTCCTTTGCTGAGCATGTCACCAATAACAAGTGCAAGTATAACAAAGGCATAAATATAAAAAGGAGTTACATCATGATTCGCAATTTTATTCACCGCTATAAAAACTCCGAAAGCGATATATGGCATCAGAAAATTCATAATTGCTTTTGCTCCGCCTTTTAAATTAAAAGCACCTACAGAAGAGGTCCAACGGCCAATCATTAAACTCGCCCAGAACAAAGAAATAAACGGAGCGATTTTTTCGGTAGGCGTATTTAAATGTTGTTTCATAAAATCAGGAAGATTACTTGCCGTAGAAACTTCAACACCGACATACACAAAAATAGCGATCATCCCCAACACCAATTGCGGATATTTCAATGCGCTTTTTTTATCCGCATCCTTTTTTGAAGTAACTGAAACATCAG
>JBILYL010000118.1:0-7663 GCA_044377775.1 Bacteroidia bacterium | reverse complement strand
TCCAGTTTGATAAGCCTTTTTACAAGCCGGGAGACAATATCTGGTTTACAACCTATGTTCGTGACGGACAAACAATGAAAGCATCACAAAAAAGCGATATCGTACATGTCGAATTTTTAAACCCAAAAGGAACCATTGAAAAAAGCATACATATCATCGCGAAAAACGGTGTTGCTGCAGGAGACTTTTCATTAGATGCTGAAGCTCTGGGAGGAATTTACAAAGTAAGAGCTTACACAAACTGGATGAAGAATGAAGGTACAGATAACGCATTTGTAAAAGAACTCCAAGTTCAGGACATTGTTCTTCCCAATTTAAAAATGAAATTAGATTTTGAGAAAAAAGCATTTGGTGCCGGTGATGAAGTTATTGCAAAACTGGAACTCAATACAAATGAAAATAAGCCGCTCAGCAATTACAAAATAAAATTTGTTGCCAATTTAAACGGACAACAAATTATCGCTAAAGCTGATGAAACTGATGAGAACGGATTTAAATATTTAAAATTCAATCTCCCGAAAGAATTAAAAACAAACGATGGCTTGCTGAATGTAATGATCGAATACAATGGATTAACAGAAAGCATCTCCCGTTCAATTCCCATCTTATTGAACAATATCAAATTTACTGCATTTCCTGAAGGTGGAGATCTTGTTTCCGGACTAGAAAGCAATGTTGCATTCAGAGCATTAAACGAATTTGAGAAACCAGCTGACGTAGAAGGAATCGTACTGAACGAAAAAGGAACACAAGTTGCCGCTTTCAGCAGTTTTCATATGGGCATGGGAACATTTAAAATTACGCCTCAAGCAAATGAAAAATATTCAATAAAAATTACCAAACCGGAAGGTATCAGCGAAACATTTGCATTACCTCAGGCAATGTCACGCGGTTATGTAATGAACGTAGACAATTCAAAAGTTGGCGAAGTAACCGTTAATGTAAACACAACCGAAACAGAAGAATTATCCTTAATTGCACAAGTGAGAGGTAAAATATATTATTCTACTGAAATCGCGGCAAAAAAAGGAAGCAATAAAATTATTTTTCCAACAAGTAATTTCCCAATCGGAGTTTCACAAATTACACTTTTCGATTCAAAAGGAGTTCCCCGCTCAGAACGATTAGCGTTTGTGAATAAAGAGAAACAATTATCAATCTCCGTTGAAACTGATAAGGACAAATACCTGCCGAGAGAAAAAATAAAAATGACGGTGACTGTAAAAGATGAACGCGGGATCCCAATGCCGGCAAATCTTTCTTTATCTGTTGTAAACGATCAGTTGATCTCTTTTGCTGATGATAAATCAGGAACAATTCTGTCACAACTTTTACTTCAACAAGATATTAAAGAAAAAATTGAAGAGCCTGCATTTTATTTCAATTCAAAAGAAGCAAAAGCCGGTAAAGCACTGGACAACCTTTTATTGACAGCAGGTTGGAGAAGATTTACATGGGAAAAACTAATGAATGACAATCTGCAATCAGCTGCATTTTTAAGTGAAAAAGCGATTATTGCAGGTACCGTTCTAGATGCCTCTACAGGGAAGGTTATAACAAATGCAAAAATCAAGATCAACAATGGAGGAGAATATGAAACAGATGAAAATGGAAAATTCATTTTCAACAAATTAGATCTTTCTAATCCTGTAACATTATCTTATAGTGCATCCGGATATTCTCCTCAATCACAATACATACAAAATTATGATCAGGGAATTGTAATGTATCTGTATGACAATAATTATCAAAGTCGTTTATATAACATTCAAAGTTCATCTAAATCAAGATCCAGAAATGCCGATATGGACGAAATGGTTCCGATGCAAGCTGAAGCACCAATAGAAGGTGCAGGAGAACAAATCAGATTGGAAATGGCAGAAAATTCTCCGCTGAAATTTGCAAACGTAATTGAGAAGAATTCAAAGAAAGGTAAAAAGGAAAACGGATCCGAAGTAGCAAATAAAAAAGACAGTCCGAAGAATGTAAATATAGAAAGAGAGAACATTAAAAGTTTCGCAGATATTGTTCAGGGTAAAGCAGAGGATAATCGTGCAGGACGATTTAAAATGGCGGAAGCTTCAAAACAACCGGCACAACAGCAAAACACAATGACGTATTATCGTGCCCGTCAGTTTGCTGCACCAGTTTACGACAAACAAGAAACAGTAGACACACGAACCGATTTCAGGAACACCATTTATTGGAATCCCAACATTGAAATTGATAAATCGGGAACAAAAACACTTGAATTTTATGCTTCCGATGACATCACTTCATTCCGAACAACAGTTGAAGGCATTGCATCAGACGGTACGATTGGAAGAACAGAAAAAAACTTTTTCACCCAGCTGCCTTTTGCAATGACTACAAAGATCCCCGTTGAAGTTGCTACAGAAGATCATGTTTCTATTCCGCTTACTTTAAAAAACAATACCGACAAACCATTAGGAGGAGCATTAACAATCATTTCTCCTGAAGGATTAAAAGCGACAGTTATCGTTCCAACAGCGCAGATTATAATGCCGGGAAAAGCAAAAACCATTTATTTAGATTATACCGTTTTAGATAAAATTGGTTACGGAGAATTTACAATCTCGTTCCGTGCTTGTGGCTTAGGCGATGCCTTTACACAAAAAATAAAAATTGCTCCGAAAGGATTCCCAGTGAACGCATCCTTCTCAGGCCAAGAGATGGAAAAAGATTTTTCGTTCAATATGAATAAAGTTGTGAGTGGTTCTGTAAAAATGAGTTTCACTGCATTTCCAAATGTTGTAAATGATCTGATGAAAGGGGTTGAAGGCATACTTTCAGAGCCTTACGGATGTTTTGAACAAACGTCTTGCACCGCATACCCCAATGCTATGGTTTTGGATTATTTAAAATCAACTGATAGCAAAGATTCTAAAACCATCTCTTATGCCAGTGATTTATTGAACAGAGGATACAAACGATTAACCACGTTCGAAGCAAAAGACAAAGGTTACGAATGGTTCGGAGCATCTCCTGCACATGAAGGATTAACAGCTTATGGTATCATGGAATTCACAGACATGAAAAATGCGGGTGCTGATGTAGATCAAAAAATGATTGACCGGACCACTGAATGGTTAATGAGTCACAAGGACGGCAATGGTGGATTTCAAAGAGAAGGACATGCATACCACGATTTCGGACGGATCAGTAACGATATTTTAAACGCCTATACCGTTTACGCCTTAGCTGAAGCAGGAGTCACCGGTATTAAAAAAGAATTTGAAGTATCATACAAAAAGGCAATGGAAACAAAAGATCCATATATGCTGGCGATGATGGCAAATACCGCTTTCAAATTAAAAGAAACGGGAAAAGGATATGAAGCTATGGAAGCACTTACTGCCAAACAAGATAAAGATGGCAGCTGGAACGGAATAACACACTCCATTACCTATTCACAAGGAAAATCGTTGACGATCGAAACAACATCTCTGAGCATTCTTGCTCTCTTAAAAACACAGGGCAAAAACATAACTGCCTTACAGAGTGCTGTTCAATATCTTGTCGGATCAAGAAATGGCTCGGGCGTTTTCAGCAGTACACAAGGAACAATTCTTGCCTTGAAAGCATTAACCGAGTATGCGAAGTTCAGCAAAAAAACGAATGAAGACGGAACAGTTGCGATTTATGTTGATGGAAAAAAAGTTGCAGAAAAATCTTACAAAGCAGGAGAAAAAGGAGCAATTGTAATTGATGGAATGGAAGAATTTATAACAGGAGAAGGAAAGCACGATGTAAAAATAAAATACATTGGGGTTAAAACACCACTACCATATTCCGTTTCTGCGTCATGGAATACTACGCTTCCTGTAAGTGATGCTACTTGTGCTATTGATCTGAAAACAAAACTGGCAACAAAAACTGCAAGTGTAGGCGAAACCGTTCGCATGACTGCGACAATTACAAACAAAAAAAATGAAGAAGTACCAAGTACAATGGCAATCATTGGAATTCCTGCCGGATTTACGGTTCAACCATGGCAGTTGAAAGAATTACAAGAGAGAAAAGTATTCGACTATTACGAAATCGTTGGAAACAACATTGCAGTATACTACCGAGGAATGGGGCCGAAAGCTGTAAAAGAGATCAACTTGGATCTGAAAGCAGAAATGCCTGGAGAATATGATGCACCTGCTTCTTCAGCGTATCTTTATTATACAAATGAATTCAAAACATGGAGTGGAATGGATAAAGTAACCATTAAGAAAGCTGCAATCTAATTTCGATTTTTAATCTTTTGTCACGATAGTTCTCGGGACGATGATGCAAATATTTGTAAAAATAATAATAAAATAAAATATCAATCGTTTAAGACAAATGAATAATCGCAGAAAGTATAGAGAGATAGTAAAGATCAGTAGAGAAAGTAGCGCTCCAAAATCCTTATTAACGAATTTTTTCGGTGCTCTGCGATTATTCATTTTATTTTTCCTTATCAGCAATACTGCTTCTGCACAAAATATCCAAAATCAACAATACGATATCAACGATCCAAGAAACCCTAATTGTCCTTGCCACAAACTACAAAAACTAGCCGATGACGAATATCAACGAATCCTAAACGACAATAATGGCAATGAGCAGAGACCATTTGCTATGAATACGACTAATTTGAACAAGCCAGAAAACAACAATCATCAGCAATTGTTAAATGTCAATAACTTTAACCAAATTATTAATAATGAGAATGAATCAAATCCGGTAAATAGTTACTTCTACTTTAAAAGCAAATTTTCCTCAATGGGTTCGGGAGGTTCTGGATCGAGCGTAAAAAAGAAAAAACCTACAATTGGATTTTACAAAAAACTGAACAGAGCAAAACTGAAACACTCCAAAATAAAAAAGGTAAGGCCCAATTACTCGGTTTGTTATAAATGGTAATTATAGAAGTCTGAATTGCTTCGAATGATGTACCGCATGTTTATGAAGTAAATGCACCCACTCTTCAAAATTAAGATCACCGAAAAAAGAATTAGTAAGAACTGCACCTTTGTTTTTATCAAAATAGTCGACAAAAGCCGCAACTTCCTTTTCTAATTCAATTACTGCGCTTTCCATTTCATTATTCTTAACCGGAACAGGAGTATCCGACATCAAGGCATTTTTCGTATTGGGCTTAAACTCCTTTTCACTCATCGCAAACTCTTTGTATTTACCGACATGTTCAACTGGAGAATGCAACGTTTGATTGTTTTTTCCGGTAGCAAAACTAACCGACTCCGTCATGTGCTCTACCATTTGCTGACCATTCAAAACGCCCCATTCACCTTTCGCTTCTGCGTTCAATGTTCTAAGTAATTTTGGAAATTCGGTTTTTAAAAAATTTAGTTTGTCCATAGTTATTATATAAATTTTCACCTCAAATCTCTCACACTTTCTCGACTCCGCTCGAACTGACAATCGACTCCGCTCGAAATGACATAGCGCAATGTCATTTCGAGCGGAGTCGAGAAACGCTGGGAGCAGAAACAAAAAAAGTTTCTTACTGAGTCTTCACTTTTAACTCCTTAGGAAATTCAGCTTTTACAATATATACTCCATTCATAGGATTTTCCATCGGAATACCGTCCCGCAGATAAAAATACAAATGTGTTTCATTTGCTTTTTCATCAATTACTTTTTCTGTCTTTTTTAAAAGCTTTTTCGAAACGGCAAACTGCATCGCTTTTCCTTCTTCAGTAATACAATCAACAATTGTCGTATCCCAGATCTCGAAACTAAAAGGTTTATCATCAGGGAAATATCCGGCAAGCGTATAGATCGCATTATTTTTTATCTTGAATTCCTTTACCGGCTCCGATACTTGAAATTCATCTTCCCAAAGGTGTTTGATATTGTCTTCGGACTCTTCCCCTTCATAAAGATCATCAGCTAGACCTTTATTGAAATCAGAATTAACTAATATAAAATGTAAATGTAAATTCATTCGGAAGTTCTTATTTTATGGTTAGGTAAATTTATTCGGTAATAGATTATTTTGTTTCTTTCCAGGTTTTATAAATATCCTGTTGCTTTGGTCTGTCAGCTTCAATTTCACGCAATGGCTCACATGCTTTCAATGTTGCCCGGCAATCAGCAGGTAATTGCTGATACAATTTTGTTCCTTGTGTTTTCCATTCAATCATTTCATCACTCACTTCCTTCACCACTTTTGCAGGATTTCCAACCACCACTTTTCTAGCTTCAATAACTGTATTTGCCGGTACAAAACACAATGCGCCCACAATGCAATTATCACCGATCACCACATTATCCATCACTACCGCATTCATTCCAACAAGTACATTCTTACCAATTGTTCCACCATGAATAATTGCACCATGACCAATGTGTGCTGCTTCTTTCAACAAAACAGTTGTTCCTGGAAACATATGTATTGTACAATTCTCCTGAACATTACATCCGTCTTCAATAACTATTTGTCCCCAATCACCTCTGATAGCAGCACCTGGACCAATATAAACCTGTTTGCCAATAATTACATTACCGGTTACAGTCGCATTCGGATGAATGAATGCGCTTTCGTGAATGACAGGTTTATAACCATTGAATTCGAAGATGTTTGCCATATTTATATTAATTAAGATGCAAAATCGTAAAGTTTATTTTAAGCCTTTTCAATAATTACTGCATAACCTTGTCCAACGCCAATACACATTGTCACTAAAGCATAACGTTTATTTTGTTCCTGCAATTCAATGGCAGCAGAATTCAGGATGCGTGCTCCGCTCATTCCTAAAGGATGCCCAAGTGCGATCGCTCCGCCATTCGGATTAATTCTTGAATCATTGTCAGGAATCCCTAAAGCACGGGTGCATGCTAACGACTGAGCAGCGAACGCTTCGTTCAACTCAATGATATCGATATCTTTCATTGTCAATCCTGCACGTTTCAAAGCCATGTTTGTTGCTTCTACCGGTCCGATTCCCATAATGCGTGGCTCAACACCTGCAACACCACTTGCAACGATTCTTGCTTTCGGAAAAAGATCATATTTTTTAATTGCATCTTCAGATGCTAATAAAATTGCAGCCGCCCCATCATTTAATCCGGATGCATTTCCTGCAGTAACGGTTCCTCCTTCTTTTTTAAAAGCACCTTTTAATTTTGATAATCCTTCTAGGGATGTATCAGGGCGAATAAATTCATCCGTATCAAAAATTTTCGGATCACCTTTCCTTTGAGGGATTTCAACTGCAACAATTTCTTTAGCAAAGCGGCCTTTTGCCTGAGCTGCTGTAGCTTTCTGTTGGCTCCACAAAGCAAATTTATCTTGATCTTCTCTGCTGATAGCATCTCTGTCAGCAAGATTTTCAGCCGTTTCACCCATCCCATCAACACCATACATTTCTTTCATCTTGGAATTTATAAATCTCCATCCGAAACTAGAATCAAACAACTGCTGATCACGACCAAAGGCAGCTGAAGCCTTTGACATCACTAATGGTCCTCGGGTCATATTTTCCACACCGCCAGCAATCATCAAATCAGCTTCACCAACCATAATGTATCTGGCTGCAGCCATAGAAGCAGATAATCCGGATGCGCATAAACGATTGATTGTTTCTCCGGGAACCTGAAAAGGCAATCCGGCAAGGAGCAAGGACATACGAGCAACGTTACGGTT
>JBILYL010000341.1:0-3057 GCA_044377775.1 Bacteroidia bacterium | reverse complement strand
GGTCTGTTATAAACACTTGGAAAAGGGATTTATATTAAAAAGAATATCAATTGTCTGATATGTTTTCTTAAACATTGATATACAAATACTTGTGATTCTTAACCCGATATAAGCATTTTAGTTTTTTTTAATCATAGTTCAGGAACTAACGTAATACAGCGAATTGTTTTATAATTTAATTTTTTTTAGAAATAAACCAGTTTATAAGGTTCAATTAGAATTACATCTAAACAGAAACTTTCTTCTTTTTTACAATTAAAAAATCAGCTATATTTGATTCAGTTATTAAAATTAAAGAATTCAAGCAACTATTATTGTTCTATTACGTCTTCCAACAAATATTACTCCAATTGAAAAAGATTCGACTTTGCCTTTTGTTTATTTTAGTTTTGTTGTCTTTGTCAACTTTTTCTCAAGATGACCCTTTACAAATTGCTCCGCAGCATGTGGAAGAAACGCCTCCTGCAAAAAAGCAGTATTTTTTATTGAGCCCCAGAGTTTCGGTGACCGTTCCTCATCCGATGGGAAACAAATCATTCAAAAAAAGTTTTGTAGGAATTTATGAAGTCAGCGGAGGTTTAAACCTGATGCTGTATAAAGGTTTTTTTATTGGCGCATCAGCAAAAAACGGTTTGTTGAAAATTACAGAGAATAAGATCGCGGACTACAATGCCAGCATGAGTTTCAATAATGTGGCAATAAAAGCCGGCAGCGATTTTTATGTCGGAGAGAAAAATAAAGCGATCTACTCATTGGCATTATCGCTTGGCAATAACTGGACAGAATATTCGGGGCTCAAAACAAAGGATCTGAAAAATCCGCCTAAATACAACAGCTTCAATACATATTACATTGAGCCGGAGATGAATATTTTTTTTCTGATCGAATCGAATTTCGGGATCGGAGCAACACTTTCATATACCATCTTTGATGCGCATTTCGATCCGTACGACCTCGTGTTGAACGAATATGCTCAATTCGACAGGAACAATGCGGTATCTACACAGTTTATCAGCTTTGGCTTCGGGTTCTATTACAGCATGATCAAGAAAAAATAGAAATCTGATTTCCGGCATCCCGAAAAGTCAAAACTCATTATCCTTTCAATGAAAAACAATCTTAAGATTCAATTAGCTGCACTTTGTCAGCAATACATTGAGCAGCGCATCTCAAACGCGCAGTATGCCATTAACAATGCAAAAGAATCGGCAAACGATGATACAAAAAGCAGCGCGGGTGATAAACACGAAACAGGCAGAGCAATGGCTCAGCTCGAACAGGAGAAAGGTGCTGCGCAGCTGCATGAAGCGCAAGAGCTTCAACAAACATTAAAGAGAATAAAATTGGATCTTGCATCAGCTACCATTCAGGTAGGGAGCATTGTTTTTACAAATAAAGGCAATTTCTTCATCTCTGTTCCTGCTGGAAAATTACAGATTGATGATCAGCTCTTTTATGCAATTTCAATTGCCTCACCGATCGGCATGAAATTAAAAGGTTTATCAAAAAATGATCGTTTTGATTTTAATGGTCAGCTTACTGAGATTCAGGATGTCATCTAAACATAAATCCCCTGAACATTCATTCAGGGGATTTATATTCTGAGCAGATACCGCGTTCCGGAATTATCAAAAGGGATCAAGAGATCACTTCACCACAAAACTTTTCACACCGCTGATCTTCTCGTTTTTAATTCTCGCAAAATACATTCCGGCTGGCAGACCAAGGTTTTGCTGATACGTTGTTTTACCTTTTAAAGCTGCCTTGTAGACCAACTTGCCGGTAATGTCAATTATTTCAAGATCAATAAGCTCGTCTGCCAACGAAATGTCAGAAAACCGAATCGTAAACGAACCGTCATTAACAGAAGGGAACAATTCAATTCCGATGGATACAGCGGCAACATCTGCAATGCCAACCATTGTTGAAAGATTTGTTTCCCAAATACCTCTTCCGAAAGTGGAAACATAGATCTTATCCAATACCTGATTGAACTCGATATCAGTGGTGATAACATTTGGCAAACCGGCACTCTGACTGATCCAGGAACTAGTTGTTTCATCAAGCATATATATCCCAAGATCAGTAGCGATCATTTTTTTGTTCGTTCCCGGAACCGTTTTAATGCAATTAACAGGGATGTTCGGCAGGTTATATGAAATATTTTGCCAGGTAGTGCCACCGTTGATTGTTTTGTAAACTTTTTCTCCGGCAACAAATCCCGACAAGGTTACAAAAGCTGTATTCGCATCGGTCTGGCTCACATCGGTACTTGTAAAATACAATGTATCGGGTAAGCCTGCAGTTATATCTGTCCAGCTGCTGCCACCATTTGAGGTGGTGTACATTCCGGAAGGAGAGCCGAATTCAAAACGAATTCTTCTTGCAGCATACAATACGTTGCTGTTTGAATTGGCTACTGCCAATGCACTCAATTCATTGTCGTTAATTCCGTTTGATGGTAGCGCGTTTAAAGCAGTCCAGGAATATCCGCCATCGGTTGATTTTGTTACATTCACAAATCCCGCATAGAGTGTTCCGGGATTATTGTAATCGGCAACAATAGGGGAGACCCATTCACCATTTTCGCTGTTCACGTTCACATTCGCTCCAATATCAGAAAAACCTCCATCGTTTGAAACATAAAAATTTCCGTACTGACTGGATCCGATAATAACATTGTCATCAACAGGATCTAAATAATTATCCATTCCATCGCCACCAAAGATGGTATTCCAGGATGAGCCATCATAATAAAAAGTGGCATTGTCCTGCGCACCAGCGGAAAGCCGCCCTGTAGCATTTTTTGAACTGGATAAACGATAAAAAGAAGTGATGTTCATACCATTGCTGATATTTGTCCACGTGGTTGGCCAAGGAGAACCTCCCGTTGCTGACGCCCATGGCTGAGCAGTGATTGCATCTGTTTTGTACAAACCACCATCGCTGCAAACAAATATATCAGATGTCAAGGGATTGGTTTCAATAAAATGAATATCGCCATGCAATGTTGCTCCGTAAAATAAGGTCCAGTGACTGGCAGGCTCAAAGGAATTT
>JBILYL010000248.1:0-4607 GCA_044377775.1 Bacteroidia bacterium | reverse complement strand
TACATTTACACCACCAACATAAACAATGTTTTTGTTGGTACGGTTCACCGTAAATCCAAGATCATAGGTTCCTTGTCCGCCCGGATTAAATCCACCGTCATACTCTAACATATTCACTCCCGGATCGATGAAAGTCCAGGTAGCACCCGAATTTATTGATTTGTAAATTCCCGCTGAACCTTCATCCACACCAACAGTCATGGCATAAATTACAGTATTGTCGGAAGGAGCAATCGCCAGTTTTACCCGTTGAATAACACCTGTTCCCGGAATACCGGTTGGCAGCATCACCCAGCTTGCACCAAAATTCGTTGATTTATAAACGGCAGCAAACCCTTTTCCGGAACCTGCTAACCAGCCCGATGTTGCATAAATGGTATTCGGATTTACAGGATCCTGCACGAGATCCCAGCACAATGAATCCAGCACCTGCGTCCAGGTTGCACCGGCATTTGCAGAAGTATACATGCCGCTCACACCGCAGGCAACCAAACTATTACTGTTACTCGGGTTGATCAATACTTTTCTGATCAGGGAAGCATCGCCATCCGTTAACTGAAAACTCAAGCCGGTTGGCGACCAGGTTAATCCGCCATCTATGGTTTTATAAACACCCAAACCATAATGCGTATTTCTTTTTCTGCCATCAATGTTTAAAGCAACATCAATGTATTCAAAATCACAAACAGAAATATACATGGTATTTGTATTAGCAGGATCAATCACAATATCACTGATTCGGGTGATCGGCAGATTATCTGTTAAAGGAGTCCAGGTCAAACCATCGTTTGTTGTTTTCCATAATCCGCCTTGAGCAACACCCACATAATAAGTAGTAGCAATAGTCGGATGAAAAGCGATGCAGTTAATGCGACCCATCCCGTTTTCCATATATCCTGTAAGATTTCCCGGCAAGTTGTATGGTCCGAATGGCGACCACGTTCCTGCAGCAAAGGCAGAAGAAGGTGGCGATGCTATTTTATTGTTCGCATGGCTTACCGCTTCATTTATAAAAATAGCAGGGTCAGCCAGCTCACCTCGTCCATCGGTTTTATATTGCATATCATTTTCCCAACGCTTATAATATTTCCAGTGTTTCGTTTTTGTCAGGTCATGCGTCTTTTTAAAAGCGGAGAACTGACGTTGCATTTCTACAAAGGTCATTGGCTTTCCTGTTTCCTTACGGATAAATTGCTGCGCGGTTGCTACAGAATAGCTGATCAGCAAAACGATCAGCGATAAGCGGTATTTATTGATTTTCATTGATCTGTATTTTTAATGTTACGTTGTGTAAAAGTATAAAATTAAGAGTAGAAGGACAATGATATATGTAAAATCTGACAGACAGCAGCTGCAACAGCCAAACTGCAATGCATTCTCAATAATTCAAGTATCTTTGCAGTTCATTTAACAAAAAAAAATTGGCAACATTCTCCGAACTTGGCGTATCAGACGCATTAATCAAAGGTCTGATTGAAAATAATATTTTTGACCCGACAGAAATTCAAACAAAATCGATCCCGTTTTTATTAAAAGAAGGATTTGATTTTATCGGGCAGGCGCAGACAGGTACAGGAAAAACAATGGCTTTCGGCTTGCCTTTATTACAAAAAATTGATACAAGCAGTTCGTCTGTTCAGGCATTGGTCTTATGTCCGACACGCGAATTGGGACAACAGATCGCGAAACAATTGTTCCGTGTTGCCAGATACAATCCAAGCCGCATATTTGTAGAATCTGTTTATGGTGGCGAACCCATCGAAATTCAAATCCGGAATCTGAGTCGTCCAACACATATTGTAGTTGCAACTCCCGGGCGATTGATCGATCTGTTAGAGCGGAAAGCCATCAGTTTAAAGGATGTAAAAACAATTGTGCTGGATGAAGCTGACGAAATGCTGAGCATGGGTTTTAAAGCAAGCATTGATACGATATTGGAACAAACAAACGGACAACGGTTTACCTGGTTGTTTTCCGCCACCATTCCCGACTCCTTAAAAGAAATCATCCGTTCTTATATGGATGAAGATTCGTTTAAAGTAGAAGTGGATGTAAAAAATATTGTCAACCGTGATATCGAACACCAATATGTTCAATGTATAGACACGAAAGACAAGTTAAATACCTTGCTTGAATTTTTAAGAACGCAAGGCAAAGGAAGAGGAATTGTATTTTGTAAGACAAAAGACGGCACCCAATCGTTGGCAAAACAACTGATCGCACGCAACCATTCCGCGGAAGCAATTCATGGAGATCTGCAGCAGCGTGATCGCGAAAAAGTAATGCGCGCTTTTAAAAATGAGAAGCTTCAGATACTTGTCGCAACCGATATGGCAGCAAGAGGTATTGATGTCGATAACCTTCAATATGTTATTCATTATCAACTACCTGAACAATTAGAATATTACACACACCGAAGCGGGCGAACAGGACGTGCCGGCAAAAAAGGACTTTCAATTAGTTTGGTAACCAGCTCAGAAATGGGACGGTTAAAGACCATTGAAAATGAATTAAAAATTCAGATTCAAAAAATCCGCAGAGGGTAAATTAATAAGCACATTCTAACTCGTAAGCGTCATCCCGTGCCACGACACGGGATCTCATTATCGAGGATTGTGGTCTCCAATTGGAACTTCTCGATAATGTCTGCTTCAACGCAGAATGCTCGAAGTGACAAAAAAAAGAGTGGCAGTTCTTCTAATGAAAATTCTTCAAATAAAAACATTTTTCTCCGCTAGAATTTCCTTTCAACCTAACAATTGACTATTTTTGCAAGATTTCGAAATCGAGAAAAATATGACATTAGAGTCTGCAGATATTGAGGAAAAGAAAATAGGGAAGGAGCTTTATGACTACCAGCAGGATGCTATAGACAAGATCTTCGAGCGAATAAACAATCACACCGAAAAGTACAACCTCCTTTATCAGCTGCCTACAGGCGGTGGAAAAACTGTTATTTTCTCTGAAATAGCAAAGCGTTACATCAGAGAAACAGGAAAAAAAGTATTGATATTGACACACCGGATCGAGCTTTGTTCGCAAACTTCGAATATGCTTAACGAATTTGGTGTCAAAAATAAGATCATCGACAGTAAAGTAAAAACACTTCCGGATCAGGATGATTTCAAATGTTTTGTTGCCATGGTGGAAACGTTGAACAACCGGCTTCAGGACGAAAAACTGGAAGTAGAACAGGTTGGACTGGTGATCATTGATGAAGCACATTACAATTCCTTCAAAAAACTATTTAAATTTCTTGAAAGCAGTGTGATCTTGGGCGTAACAGCAACGCCTTTAAGTTCAAACATAAAACTCCCGATGAAGGAAACCTACAACGAACTGATTGTCGGGCATTCCATAGCGTCATTGATAGAAAAGGGATTCTTGTCAAAAGCAACAACGCACTGCTACGATGTTAATTTGGGTTCATTAAAAGTAGGTATTGACGGTGATTACACCGTCAGTTCATCGGATAGATTATATACCAATTACCTGATGCAGGAGAAATTGGTTGGTGCTTATGAAGAACAATCAAAAGGTAAAAAAACCCTGATCTTTAATAACGGGATCAATACATCGCGGCACGTATTTTCACTTTTTACCGCTGCCGGATACGAGATCCGCCACTTGGACAATACCAATTCAGAGCAGGAACGCAGGGAAATATTGTTGTGGTTCAAAACAAAACCGGATGCGATCTTGACATCTGTCGGGATCCTAACGACCGGTTTCGATGAGCCAACTGTAGAAACCATTATCATCAACAGAGCAACGAAATCCTTGACCTTATATCACCAGATGATCGGTCGCGGATCAAGGATTCTGCCTAATAAATCGACATTTGATGTTATAGATCTTGGAAACAATGCCGCACGTTTTGGCTTGTGGGAATCGTATATCAATTGGCACGACATTTTCCGTTCCCCGGATTTTTACCTGGAAAGCCTTTGGAATGACCAGGAAATAGAGCGCCAGTTCACATATAAAATGCCGGCCGATCTAAGGGCTAAATTCAGCAAATCGGAAAACATCGACTTCAACATGAAGGATGAATACGCCTTAGTGGCAAAACAAGGTTTAAGACCTAAAGTAGCGATAGAAAGATCGATCGAGCAACACGCCAGAATTTGCGCAGAAAACAGCGAAGATTATTTTGATGCTGCAGAATTGGCAAAACTTTTAGACAAAGACATTGAATACCGCGTAAAAAAATTTTCCTATTGTATTTGCAAGAGCACCGACAATTATGTTAAATGGCTTCAGGATGATTACAAGAGAAAACTAAGTCTCTGCCTGAATCAGAAATTTACATCCTCAAACGAAGAAGAATAATCGCTTTTATTCGTATTTATTCAACAGCGTTTTCTTATAACATATTATATATAATTCTCGGCTATTGATATATTCCCTGACAAGTATTTGTCCTATAATTAATATTATGTTAAGTAGCTAAAAGAACTATCTATAAAGGACTGCACTAAAAAACCAATCTTTCTATCCTCCATTTCACAAGAAAACACAATCTAAAAACAACCTTTCAAAACAAACTAAAAGCTTCTCTTAAAAGCAATAAAAAAACGGAAAGATCTTTCGACCTCTCCGCTTTA
>JBILYL010000117.1:0-7693 GCA_044377775.1 Bacteroidia bacterium | reverse complement strand
AATCTTCTCCGTATCCGTCCCAATATTGTTCATGTATCAATGAGTCGTTTTTCACGATTACGTATGCTACAGAGCCAAGAGCCTCAAATTCTTGTTGTGCTTCCGGTGAAATTCTTTTGGAGTTGTGTTTTTGGGAATGATGCCAGGCGATGTAGCTTCCTGCCGGAACCTCTCTGTTTTCGAAGATCTTGTATTCATCTATACTTGGTCCGGATCGTCCTTTCATATAAGTATTTCCGATGGCCTTATACAAATATGATCTTCCTGAAATGATGATCGCAAGATTGAGAACAACCAAAATGATCAATAACCATTTCCCTATTTTTTTTAGCACTTTCATTTTTTATGTAGTTTAAACGGATATCAAAAATACATCATTCTTAGGAATTTTGCGAGGAAGGGTGTCGGATAAATTTTTATTGGCAGGAACTTGAATTATAAACATAAAAAAATCCATTTGATTCATTGAACCAAATGGATTTTAATAAGATCGAATGAAAATTAGAAATCAAAGAAAAAGAACACAACTGCAGCCCATTCTTTTTTAACTCCGCTTGCATGTCCAATCGTGCTGTGACTGCTGTTTTCAACAGTTCCGTCACTTTTTACATATCCGATCGTGCTGTGGCTGCTGTTTTCAACAGTTCCATTATCCTTTACATATCCTACGGTAGAGTGACTTGAGTTTTCAATTGTCCCGTTATCTTTAATGTAACCGATTGTGCTGTGGCTTGAGTTCTCAATGGTGCCATTACTTTTTATATATCCTTTTGTGCTGTGGCTCGAGTTTTCAATTGTCCCGTCACTTTTAACATAACCTGTTGTAGAGTGACTAGAAGAAGAAATTGTTTGTCCGTTCACAAATGTGAATCCAGCGATTGCGCAAAGCGTTAGAAGTAGTTTTTTCATGGTTATTTATTTTTTAGGTTTAGTTTAATCTTTTTATATCGCCACACCAATGATACAAACGTCATCAATCTGTTCGAATCCGGTGCGCCACTCTTCAAAAAAGGTGTTGATTGCTTCCTTTTGTTTCGGCATAGGTTTTTTGTGATTGTCCAACAAGAGCTTACGGAAATAATTATACTTTAATTTTTTTCCGTTCGGTCCGCCAAACTGATCCACAAAGCCATCAGAAAATATGTAAATCTTATCCTCCGGCAACAAATCAATTTCATTGTTTGTGAATTCATACTCTTCTACACCTACAAAATTTCCAATCGGATGTTTGTCGCCTTTAAACTTTAATACCTCATTATTACGCAGGATAAAGAGCGGACTGAAGGCCCCGGCAAATTCAAGTTTGTTGTTTTCTAAATCAATGGAACAAATGGCAACATCCATTCCATCGCGTATTTTAGAGTCTTCAACATGTTGGCGCAAGGTATTGCTGATGCTTTTGTTGAGGTGTGTTAAAATATCAGATGGACGGGTGTAATTGTATTCGTTCACAATCTGGTTGAGTCCGTTAAAACCGATAATACTCATAAATGCTCCCGGTACTCCATGTCCGGTACAATCTACAACAGCAAACAGGATCTTGTTTCCTTTGCGTTCAACCCAATAAAAATCCCCGCTTACAATATCTTTTGGTTTGTATAAAATAAAGGAGTTTTCGAAGTGTTCTGTGATACTGCTCTCGCTTGGCAAAAAGGCTTCCTGAATTCGTTTTGCATACTTGATGCTATCGGTAATGTGTTTGTTTGTTTCCTCAATAATTTCTTTTTGCTTTACAACTTCGGTTGTGCGCTCTTTTACTTTGTCCTCTAAATTCTCGACCAGATTCGCATTCTCTAATGCAATAGCCGTATAGGTTCCAAGGGTTTTAAGGATGTCGATGTGTAATGGAACATAAGCATTTTTTTCAAAACTCTGAACAGTGATCACACCAACAACCCGTTCTCCGATTGTCATCGGACAAAAGAGTAATGAGCTAGGCATATCTCCTGTTGGCACAACAATTTTTTTGGTGTAACGCTGATATTCATTCAGGTTGTCGTTGATGAATATTTCTGTGTTGTTGGTCACACACCAAACAGAAAAGTTGTCAATGTTATCCATAGAAACAGAAAGAGTGCCGAGGCGTTCTCCTTTTTCAATTTCGTAACGGTATTCAATTTCATTTTTATTGGGATGAAAAATACGAACACCAAAACAATCCGCATTCATCAGTTGGCTTACATTTTCATGAAGATTTTTGAAGATAGAATCAAAGTTTACACTTGAAATGATCTGCTGGCCAATTCGCCCGAGTAGGCGCGTATTTTCATGAGAACGTGCAATTTCTTCTTTCTGGGAAAGCACCTCTTTGGTACGTTCATTCACTCGTTCTTCCAGCCCTTTGTAAAGGTTTGCATTTTCAATTGCACTACCGACATAAACCGACAAACTTCTCAAAATATCTACATGGTAATCCGTATAAATATTTTTCTCAAAACTTTGAACGGTAATAACTCCGATGGATTTCCCTTTTGAAGTCAGCGGCATGTAGATCATCGATTCAGGCATTTCGCCTTCAACTGCTTTACTCGCCTGTTTTACGTACTTGTGTTGTTCTTTCTGCCAATCATTGATGATAAATTCTTTACTTTGGTTAAAACACTGTGTAGCGGTTTTATCATCCGTTAATTTATAGGAAAACGAGCCTAACTTAAGTCCTTTTTCAATGGCGCCCGAAAAATACAAATCGTCCTGTTCGTTTCGATAAACGCCAATCCCAAAGATGGTAGCATCCATCAAGGTGTTTACTTGCTCGTATACTTTTGAAATGATCTCATCAGCGGAAAGGGTGGAGGTTATCTCTTTTCCGATCTCTCCGATCAGTTCGGTGTTACGGAAACTTTGCTCGATCTGCTCTTTTTGTTCAACAACTTCGTGCGTTCTTTCTTTTACTTTTACTTCGAGGTGTTCAACCAGGTTGGCGTTCTCCAAAGCAATAGCCGTATATGTTCCCAATGTTTTTAAAACATCGATGTTGGAAGGAACGTACGCATTCTTTTCAAAACTTTGAACAGTAATAACGCCAACAATACGCTCTCCGATCATCATCGGACAAAACAATAAAGAGCTTGGCATTTCACCACGCGGAACAATTATTTTTGTTGTGTATTTGTGGTATTCATTAATATTATCATTAATAAATATTTCCTTTTTATTAGTTACACACCAAACAGAATAGTTTTCGATATTGCTCATAGAAACCGTTATAGGTTCCATCAGTTTTCCCTTTTCGAAGGAATAACGGTAATCGATTTCCTGTTTTTCTGCGTTATAGATCCGAACGCTGAAGCAATCTGCATTCATCAAACGGCTTACATTTTCGTGTAATTTCTCGAAAATGGATTCGAAGCTGGTGCTGGAAATTATCTGCTGACCAATGACTCCAAGCAAACGGGTGTTTTCATGTGAGCGCTCAATTTCTTTTGTGCGTTCGTTCACACGATCCTCCATTTTTTCGTAGGAGGTTGCATTTTCAATCGCGATCGCGCAATAAACAGCTAAGTTTTTTACAAGGTTAACATGATAATCGTTGAAAGCATTTTTCTTAAAACTCTGAACGGTAACCACACCAACTTTTTTATCTCCGATTTTAAGCGGCAAATAGATGATAGACTGCACGCTTGCTCCAACCAAGGGGTTGAGGCGTTTTGTGATGAATTTGCTAACTTCCGAATCGTAATCATTTATGATGATATCAATTTCTTTGTTGTAACAAACGGAAGCTAATCGTTCATTGTCATTTAAGTCGTATCCGGCAGAACTTAGAACCTCCCCGTTTTCAATATATCCGGGAAATGTAAGTATTGTCTTGTCATCATTCGCCACACCGATTCCAAAACCGGGAGCATCCATCAGATTATTTATAATTTCATAAACAGTACGGTTGATGTTTTCAACAGAAAGCTGCGAAATAATTTTTTTACCCAAATCACTCAGTACAACAAGGTCGTTGGAGAGTTGTTCTAGTTGTTTATTCTTTTGACTTAACAATTCTTTTTCTTTCTCCATCTGAGAAATATTGAATTGCATTTCTACTCCTTTTAATTTTTGAGTGTTTTTTTCACTGAAATATTCCTCTTTAAAAGTAAAGTACTTCTTGAAGTGCTCCACAAATTTTTCATTGTCACCCAGTTTTTCGTAATAGTGAGAAAAGGCTTCGTGCGCTTTATATATTACCTCTTTGGAGTTAGACTCGTTTGCAATATCGAGCGCCAGCGTTAAGTGATCTTTCGCTTTTTCCAATGCATTCATTTGCAAATAGAGATTGCCTATATGCAGGTTCGTTTCCGATATTCCGAACTTGAAGTTCAGCTCTTCTCTGATGCCAAGGCATTCCAGAAAAAGTTCCTCCGCTTTCTTCAGGTCATTTGCAGCAAGATAAATTTTTGCAAGCCCTTCTATGGCAAATGATTCTGTGTTTTTTAGTCCTATAGAACGAGCAGCATCTAAACTTTTTTGTTTAAACTCAATCGACTTGTCAATGTTGTTTAAATTAAAATAGGATGAGCCAATACCATCTAAAATGCGGGCCAATAAATGTTTGTCACCAAGTTTTTGAGCAATTGCCAATCCTTTTGAAAGAACTTCTATTGCTTTTTCGTTCTCATTAGAGGAGTGATAGATCGTACCAATTCCATTAAACGCATTCGCTTGAGCAAGTATGTCCTGTTTTTTTTCTGCCCGTGCGAGCATTTCAAAGGCATATTTTAAAGCGTTATCATAGTCGGCAAGAAAATAAAATGCACAAAAAACGTGGTACAATGCATGCGCTTCAAATTTATTATCTTTGAATTTTTCAAATTCGTTGATGTGTTCAAGAAGGTTTTTTAATGCATTTTCATAGTCACCGATCCACACCTGGCAGGCGCCTTTGCAAACAGTTGCTTGCTCTTTTTGCCAAGAATCGGGTGCAACGTATAGAAGTGCCTCATCGGCAAGTTCAATTCCATTTTGAGGATTGCTTCTGCAAACATCAAATGCTCGCGAAATTAAATTATCGATTTCTGTACTAGGAGGAGTAGTTTTTTCAGTCAGGTTCATTTATCCCATAAAATGAGAGGTCAAGATAAGAAAAAGTTTGTATTAAGCAAAAATTCAGCTGTTAAGTTCTTGTTTGGCAGGATTTAAAACTAAAAAAAGCGACAGCTCTTTTTTACTCGTTCAAATTATAAAAGGCGGACTATCGATAGGATATAGAGGCGGGAGGTATGCTGCAAATCTGAAAGTAAAAAAACAGAAACTCTTTGTAAAGGGTTTCTGTTTTTGATTATTCGTCTTTGTATTTTCCAAAGCGAATAACAAAATCGATGTATGGAATTCCAATATACCAGCCGTTTTCAATCAGCGCAGGAGTATTTACAAAACCAAAATCCAGGGTAGATTTTTCACCCATGAATCGCATCGCATACGAGAAAAAAGTTTCATAGTGTTCGTAATCATAGCCCCGGTCAAAGGCATCATTTTGAACAGGCACAACCCAATTTTCTGATACCAAAGCGAATTTTCTTCCAACGCGGGCCATTCCGTTCACTACGAAAATAGGATTATCCTGCCAGTTTGTTTCTCCTTTGCTATTCACAAAACCATAGCCTCCTCCAACAGTTACGTTGTGATCAAAATTCCCAAATGTTATTACACCGTACCCAATGCCTAATCCGAAATTCTTATCATTTATAGGAAAAAAAGAATTTCCTAATAGTAGGCCGGCACCGGCATGAAGATAGTTTGTGATCTTAAATCCGAGTTTGGGTGTGATAAAGGCACCGGTCGGACCGGCTACTCCTCCGCCAATAGAAAAGTAATCGGTGATGCCGTAGTTCACCGCATTTCCTGCACCATAAAAATTGTGATAATATCCTTCTCCCTTTTTTAATGGAATGGCAGATGGCGCGAAAAGATAACGTGTGCAATTCGGATTTTTGAACCAGAATTTTCCTTCTTGGGAAACACTCCCTTCACCATATTCTACTTGTTTTACAATTCTTTTATTTGCAATAACTACATTGCCAAGATTTGTTGTTTCGATTCTTGTGATCGAATCGTTTTTATCCTTTATTTTTCCGGTAACAATCGAGCCGTCTGATAATGTGAATACCCATAATTCATTTCCGTATTCCGGCTCCAGCGATTTAATCCTCTTTCTCGACAGTGTATATATACCTAAGTTGTCATCAACAAAAATAATTTCTGTCTTCGTTTCTTTTTTAACCTTTCCTATTAGTCGGGTTGCATCATCTAAAACAACAACATAACGTTTGGTGGTATCAATAGGAACTTCTTTTTGTGCGGAAGCAAGTTGACTGATGCAAAAAAGCAACACACTTAAAGCAAAAACATTTTTAATTTTTTTCATCGACAGAACGAATTGAAATGAAAGTATCTGAGACCTTCATTTGTTCACAGATCCTTTACTCTTATTGTTTCGCCTCTACAGGCAAGCCGGACAATACATCTTCTTTATCAGAAGGTTTGTTGTAATATTTGTTTTTCCATTTGTTGTATTCATAAAAATCGATCCAATTCAACACCTCTTTTATTGCTCCCGCCCAATAGTTACGCAAACCAAATCCAACAGGGTTGCCGGACATAAATTCTGTCATCAAAACTTTTTTTGTGGCAATATCAAAAAAGGTGACATGCATTCCGGCTGTTTTACTGTTCTTATTAAAATTCTCGATTATAAAAACAAGACCAACACCATCCTTTTTTTCTTTGCCGGTATATCGTTTTACCATTTCCTGAATTGTTTCCTTTTCAATTTTTGTTTCATTGAAACTCATCAATTCATCCGGTTTAATTTTTTCGTTTAATTCGTTTACAGAATTAATATCATAATATACTTTTCGTTTGCGGAATGTTCGTCTGAGATTAAAATTATAGGGCTCTGCTACAAATAGGTTGTTCCAGGCAGGAATCCATGTTGAACGTAACTCTTCGCCACTTACAAGGCTCAATCCCGCACCCTGATCGAATGTTCCTATAAAGTGCGCTTCTGTAAAATCGAGTCCGTACCAAACAATTTCATCTGTTGTAAAAATTTCTTTGGCATCAGATCTTTTTTCTTCGAAAAGGCCAAAATAAAATAATACAAAAGTTCCTGTGGCTATTAAGCCTAACGTAATTGCTCTTATCATGATCTGTATAAATTTAGAATACAATATTACTTTCAATCTGAATTCAAGTAAATGACGGATAGTGGTTTGGGTGGTGATTAAAATCACGATTGAAGGGGGCTGTTGGAAAAGAAGAATAAAAAGGGTAAAAAAGGTCGATAAAAAGTTCCTGGAATTGTTTTTTCCTTTCGTCTTTAATTCCAGAACAGTCATTAAAAAATTCGAATAAAAGAGATTCTTTTTGGGAGGGGGAGCTTGAGGTCCGGTGAGGATTAATTACGATTTTGCAAAACAAGGTCGCTTAACAAACATAATTCCTTCGTCCTGCGGACTTCGTAAATTTTTATTTTTCTGTGCTTTCAAGCGAAAAAGCTTGAGCACCAAAAAACAAAAATTCCCCTCTTTGTTTCACAAAGAAGGGAATCTTTTCGAGGTCCCGTGCGGATTTGAACCGCAGTAGGAGCTTTTGCAGAGCTCAGCCTAACCGCTCGGCCACAGGACCTTTTATTTTAATAGAGCACAAAAAATACGAAAATTCAGTAAACAACAATTATTTTTTATTCTTATTATTTGTATCAGCA
>JBILYL010000402.1:0-7698 GCA_044377775.1 Bacteroidia bacterium | reverse complement strand
ATGGTCTGGCGCAGGGCGGCTTCCTCCGCTTTCTGGCGGATGACATCCTTGTATTCCTTGCCCATCGCGGCGGTGATGTCGGAGGCGGATTTGAAGCCGAGCTTGTAGGCGCTCTCCAGCTCCTTCATCACGCGACCGTCGTCGATGGTGAGCTTGGGCGGGGTGGAGAATTCCCACTTCCACCAGTCGTTAGACTGCGGGAGGTCGCCGCGCTTCTGCGCCTTTGCGACGGCGTAGGAGACGATGCGCTTGGCGGCGTAGAACAGCAGGTCCTGGCGGTCCTCGATGGAGCGCTGCGCCATAGCGATCTCGGTGCGCTGGGCAGTGCCGCCGCCGGCGCCGTGGCCGTTGTAGAAAGCATACGGCCAATTCAGACCAGCATAGGCGGACTTGAGCAGGCGGTCGTGGAACTCCAAGAACGGGTTGCCGGGGCGGTTGTTGACGAGCGTCTCGATCTTGCCGCCGCTGTTGGATTTGAAATAGCGGACAGTGCCGCCGTCCAATGACTCGACGGTCATGCCCTTGTCGCCAGCGGCGTTGCCGACGAGCTGGCCGAAGTTGTCATCCGGATCCGGGCCGCCGCTCTCGTTGTATTCGATGAGGGAAATCGAACTCATCTGCATCATGGCGAGGCGCTCCCACTCGGTGGACTGGATGATGTCGCGGCAGTCGTTGATGCAGTGGGTGAGGGCGGTTAGCCCGCGGCCTTGATACTGCCACTCTGGGTCGAACAGGTGGATGACGTTCGACGCTGGCAGCCACTCGGAGAGCTTGCCGTCCTTGTCGAGAAACGCGTATTCCTTCGCCTCGCCTGACGGGTAGTAGATGATGCCGTCGCTCAAGGTGCCGCCGCGCTGCGGGCCGTCGTTGAATCCCTGCGGGTTGCCGATGCGGTGGGACGGAATGCCCTGGTATTGCGGGAAGCCGGTCTTGGTTTCTGTCAGCAGGATGAAGATCTCGCCATCCACGTCGATGGAGGACGACCAGCCGAAGAGGTTGGTTTTGAAGTCGTGCATCCCGCCGCGGGTGTCGCCGATGGGATAAAAATTTCCGGTGAGCCAGGCGGCAGCCGCGGTGCCGAACTCGGAGTCTTCGCCCGCGAACTGCGGCACGAATGCGCGGCCGACGGAATACATGCTGCGCTGGTTGACCGCGTTCTTGATCGGCCCGAAATTCAGATAGATGCGCCGGGCGTGGCTTTGAAGCGTCACCCGATCACGCGCCGGGACGAGCTGCGAGATGTCCTTTTTCTCGATGGGTTCCCACGGCCGATGACGGTTGTCATTCGCGGCACGCGCAGCCTTATAACTTACTGCCCGCCCAAACTCGTCCAAGATCGCCATGACAGGCGGCGGGTGTCAAAACCTGCCGAGCGAGCGGGACTGCTGCGGGACGTAGCCGAGGTCGATCCACTCCATGGCGCGGCCGAACGCGGTGAGGGTGTCGGGGATGGATAGGCCCATGGTCTTGCCCATGCTCACGCCGTTCTTGGTAGCCTGCGTGACTGTCGCCAGCCCGCCCGGCTCCATGCTCTGGAGGATCAGGGCGCGGTGGTTGGTGCGGAGCTTGTTGGAGATCGTCGGGTCACACAGTCCCGCCCTCGCCCACTCCCGAGCCACCTGCAATGTTTTCGCGTCCATTCATGGACGGCGGGGTGTCAAACATCGAAGCCGGGGATGAGTTTGAGCATCAGCGCGGCGACGACCTGCATGGCCTCGACGTCGAAGGCGTGGTTGTTATTGCGAATCCGCACCCACCGGAACTCTGCCTGCTTGGTCTTGGCATTGACCATCTCGCGCTTAACCTCGCTGTCGATCTGTTTGAGCCAGTCCTGACTAACGTCGTCGGGGATGTGCCACGCCGCCGCCTGGCCGGTCCGGTGCGCGTGGACGATGTCCTTGATCCGGTCACTCGCCCAGTGCGCGTAGCGGGCGCGGCCGACTCCCGGCGCCGCCGCGTCCTGGAAGCGGGTGAAGGCGCGGTGGACGACGTCGCCGTTCTGCTTTTTGAAGGCGAAGGATTTCTGACCGGAGCCGTGGAGCGCGGTCCAGTCCATGCGGGCGCAGGCGGAATAGACTTGGTCGGTGTCATACTGGGCGTCAATGAAGACGAGCTTGGGCGCGATGCCGTAGCGCAGCGCGAGATCATGCACGCCGTCGAAGGTCTCGACGCGGCCATACCAGAGTAGCATCGACTCGCCGTTAGCCCGCCAGGCGCGGATGCCAGCCCAGAAGTGGTCGCGCTGTTTGTCCACCACCAGGAACCGCTGCGCCTCGTCCTCGATCTTCTGCTTCTCGGCATACTCGCTGACGAGGTAGCCATTGCCGATGAGCGCGGTGCGGTTGTCGGTGAGGTCTTCCTCCCACGGTTCTGCCAGCCGCTTCTGGATGAACTGCCGGAGCGGGTCGAGGTTGCCGACGCGCTGCGCGGCCTTGGCTTCGAGCCATAACAGGACGATCTCCCAGAGCGGCTTGCGCCAGTTGCAAAGGACGTTGTAGTGAAATCCGACGTGACCGGGCAGGCCCTCGGCGGCCGGCACATAGCAGGCAGACTCGGCGAGCGCCCGGCGCGGCTGGGGTGAGTCGGCGCAGGTCCAGTCGCAATCAGCGTTGTCGCACTTGAGGTGCGCGGCCTGCGCCCGTGCTAACGTGTCCAGCGTCTCGGCCTCGGGATAAACGACGTTGCACCATTTCCACGGCTGGAGGGTCTCGCACTTCGGGCAGGGAAAGCTGAACTCGCGGCGGTCGGTGTGCTGCCAGGCTTTGTCCAGATCGTCGCCCTTGGATCCGGCTTGGGAGAGGATGAAAAATTGCCGGTTCCAGCGGTCATGAAGTCGGCCGCGCGCTTCGTTGAGCATGCCGGGGCGATATTGCCACGCCTCGTCACAAAAGACCCGGCGCATGGATTTGGATTGGAGGCCGGATAGATTCGCGCCGGTGAGGAAGAGGGACATGTGCGGGAAGAGGATCTGCATCTTCCGCTTTTTGTGGCGGTCCTCCGGCAGCAGCGCGGCGGTGTCGGGGGTGTTCCTGATAGCGTAGTCCATCCGGGTCTCGGCCCAGTCCTTGAGATCGTCGTCGGTCTGGCCGACTAGCAGGGTGGGGCCGGGGTCCTCGGCGATGATGTATTGCAACGCCGCCTCCATGAAGGTGGTCTTGCCGGTGCCGATGGGCGCGAGGAAAACGATTTCCTTGGAGTCGGCATTCCCGACCACGTCGAGCGGGGTGCGCTGCCACGGCGCGTTTTCCACCATGTATTTCGGAGTCAGTCCGTCCTGGATGACGACGCGACCCGACGCCCACTCGGACGGCGCCAACCGCGCCGGCGGGCGGCAGCTCCGGCGGAAGATCCCGAGGAGTGAATCAAGCTGAGTCATCCGCCTCCCAGATTTTCGAGGATTCATCAGACAGCATCGCCATCACCTCATCGACCTTGCCGCGGATGATCCGCTGCATCGTCGGCGGGTCGGCTCCTTCGAGCTGGGGCGGCAGGTCCGCTTCCATCCGCAGGATCGCCGCCTTCACCGCCGCCGCGATCCGCACCAGGGCGGTGTCCACCGTCGCCTTGGAAACGTATTTCCCCGCCGCCTCCCGCAGCTTGTAGGCGTTGAGCAGTCCGTCGATCTGCGTCTTGACCGTCTGCGCCTGGTGCTTGTCGGTGACAGTCGAGAGTTGCCGGATGATCGCCTCGATGTCGATGCTCGTGGGGTCGTCTTGCTGAGGTGAGCTGACGGGCTTGGCGACGACGGGTAGCCATTCGGGTTTGAGCGTCGGCGGCAGGTTTCGCATGCGGCCGATCTTTTCGCGGACCTGTTCGTCGTCCCATACATTCACTCCGCCGCGCTCCCAGTTCGCCAGCGACTGGACCGAGACGCCAATCAACGCCGCCCGCTCCTGCCGGGTCATGGCTGGCGAGGCGCGTTTCGATTTCGGGATGCGTTTCTTGGCTGGCATTATCAAACGGTCGTTGGAAAATGGCTCATGGGGAAAAAAAGCGATGAGGCGGAACCTCGGTCGGCCCCGCTGATAGGTAGGGTTCCCATAGGGGTGTGCTAAGTATAAGCGACTTACGCATGAAGTCTTGCCCGAATCTCCTGCGCCTGCTTCTCCATTGGTTCGAGAAGGTCGAGAGCGCGCTGGAGTTTGATCCTGTCCCAGTTGACTATCTCGGGTTGCATCTTGCGTGACCAGAGCGCGAACTGCTGCGTGATGCCCTCGATGGTCACGATCCCCTTGGCCTTGTCGGCTGGGTTGATGTCAGGCTTCGGTTCGGGTTGCGGCAGTCCGAGTGCTAACTCCAGTTGGATCTCGACCTCTGCGACGTAGTCCGCGCCCCACTTGGTAGCTGCGAACTCCCTGCTCTGCTTAAGCCACAGGCGCGACGTGGAGCGGCAGAGGAGAATGGTGCGGTGGATGTCTGCCCACTGGTCTTGCGTGGCGTCTGCGGCGATGGTGACGCCATTGGTGGCGAATGTGGATGGGTCGATGATGTTCATGGTTTGTGGTTCTTGGCTTGGATGACTGGATTCTTGGCTTTGTCGGAGAATGTCTGGCGCGTCGAATTGCGCTTGCGGAACTTGAGGCAGTCGAAGGCCCCTGCCCCGCCTGCCAGCACGTCGCGCCAGGCGGTGACATAGTGGGAGATCAGCGCCCTGGTGCAGCCGAGTTGGCGGGCGATCTCGGATTGGCTATGAAATCCGTTCAGCGCATCGAGGCCGAATGCGATGGCCAGCGCGTGGACCTTGGCTTGCAGGTTGCTGCCGGAAATCAGCGTGCCGATCACCGCGCCTAGTGTCTCCGCTTGTAGCCGGCGGGATGCGGCGTCGATGTCGAGGAGGATGGTCGCTGCCACCTTCAAGCTCACGCCGTAGCGGTCGGCGGCAATCTCGACGGGTGTGTCGATCTCCGCGGCCATGTCGGGCGTGTAGGAACCAGTCGATTCGTAAAGCACCCACAGTCATCTATGAGCATTCCCTTGCTAATGCAATCTTTTTGTTTGTGTAAAATGATTGTGTTAAAAGGAGGTGGGGGGGTGTTATTTTTTGGGCCGGTCAGCACCGGGGGGGGTGTAACCCGTCACCGTCACCGACATCCCCTTGTCTATATACAAGGGGGATGACGGTTTGACGGTAGCCGACAAATGACGGTTTGACGGCGCGTGACGGTAAGTGGGATATCTCATTGAAAATCAGTGGTTTTTACCGTCAAAAGCGGTTTGACGGTAGCTTGACGGTTACCGTCAAAAGCTGTTGGGTTATCAGATAGTCCGGTGACGGTAGTTTTTATTTGTTTTCAACGACTTGCAACCCGCTACCGTCACGCTCATGTTAGGCGTTTTGAGCGTCATGAGACGATGTAATCGAACGCGGCGAGCATGGCTGACCGCTCGCTCGTGTAAGTCTTCCGCCCTTCGATGCTGTCGATCCACAGGCGGTAGCCACCCGCTTTTGCCGCTACGGTTACCCGCCGGCCAGCCAGCGTGATCGTCCGGCCGCCGAATCGGGTATCCTTCCACTTCCGGTCAGGAAACCGCTCCCGCTTGGCACTGTGGCTCCTGACTTCCTTCTCCGCAGCCGCGGGTCCCACGCTGTCGCCGGTCAGCCTGCCTGAGCAGACACACCCGACAGCGAGCGTTTCAAAGTGGCGAGGGTGCGACAACATGTGGACGAAACGGATCTTCTCGTTGCCGCACCACTCGCAGGATGCGTAGTCATCCTCACAGGCCGGCATCAGATCGATCACCCCATCCAGAACCCACCCGCACGCCGGGATACCTGACTTTGCTTCACTCATTGCACATGTAGTCGCCGGCCGTCGTCTTGAAGATAATCCCTTCCGCCTCATAGGTGGTCATCCGTCGCTCAGCGGTGCGCTTGGAGCAGCCGATGGCGTCCTGGATCAGCCCCACTGCATCGGCGTATTTGAACGACCGGCCTGCGCTTGGCAAGATGCCAGCCGCCTCTTTCCGCGCCTTCTCCTCCTTCACCGTATCTTTGATCTCCCCGGCCCTCGCCAGGAACACATGCATCTCGTCCGCGTCAGACCAGCCGAAGCAGAATCCTTGTTCTTTCGGGATGTCGCGCTTCCGCATGTCCGATCCGAAGATGGTCGAGATACTGGTCTCCGCGTCCTTCTCCACCTTGATGTTGGCGAACGCCTTCCGGTTCAACTCGCTGCCAAGGTGGCCGCGCGTCTTGCCGGTCTCCGTGCCTGGGTTCTCGTGGAGCACGCAGAAAATCGGGCAGTGAAACTCCTGGGCGAGTGCCATGCACGTCCCGACGAGTTCCAGCGCCTCCGCCTCGTCATTAGGGGATGTGCAAAGGTCCGCGATCCCGTCGATGATCACCGCGTCGATCTTCCCCTTCAGCGGCAGCTCGTGGGCCAGTGCCAGGCGCAGGATCTTGAGTCGCTGGGCGCGGTTGAACGGGATCAGCGGCAGCGAAATCAGCCGGGTCGACGCCTTGCCCGTCCCAGCGCGGTGAACTCCACGGCAGACCAGCGCGTGCCAGTCCGCCCTCGATTGCTCGGTGTCGATGTGCAGGATCGCGCCGGCGGACTCGCCGTTCCACTCGATGCACAGCGTGTCTCCGGTCAGCGTCCGGTTCCCTCGCTGGGCCGCCCCGAGCACCGCGGAAATCACCGCCGACTTCCCCACCTTTGACTTGCCCTGGATCACCGTCAAGTTGCCCCGCGCCGCTATCGGGATCTCGCCGATAGACATGCACGTCTCGTCCGGCGGCGGCGGGTCGCTCTCATCAAACTGGAGGGCATACGCGCGGGCGAGCAGTTCGTCCGGCGTCTCCTTATCGGCATCCATGTTCGCCGCCTTCCACGCGGGATCTTGGAGCGGCTTGGCGAAGCACTGCCTGGCAGCGTCCAGCGCCTCTGTCGGTTGAAGCGCGCGGCGGAGTTGGCCGTCGTGCGATTGGAGAAACTCCGCCGTCTCCCGCTCATCGAGGCCGCCTTGAATCCGGCACCACCACGCCGCCTCCATCAGCCAGGTGTGGATTCCTTCCCGCGGTGGAGGCGGGCATGACGAGCGCGGTGCTCGGATGACCAGCCCGCCAGACTGGGGAGCTTGCGAACTCCCAGATGGGAGGTCTTGGGAGATTGGTGCTTCGGGATGGAATGCCGACGCCCGGTCAAGGTCGAGCCAAGCAGCCGGATCGTGCGAGATGAACATCAGCCGCACCGGGTCCTTGCACGCCTCGTCGATCACCAGGTTGGACGACCGGAAATGGTTCCTCGCGGAGGCAAAGCACGCCGCGTGCTCCTCCTTGGTCGAACAGGCCGGGATGCGGGCGATCCCCTTCACTCCCTGCCCGGACGGCGAGACGAACGCCCCGACGATCCGCGGCTCCGCCCGCAGGATCTCCACGATCTCCTCCACCTCCCAACCGATGTTGTCCACCGCGTCGAAATCGAGTTGCAGGAATCCCGAGTGCGTGAAGCGTCCCTCCTGAATCGCGTTCGCCCGCTTGCCGTCGCAGGTGCCGGAGATGCTAACCGCTTGCAGGTCTTTCTTTGCCACCGCGTAGCCGTCGTCGTCGCCGGCATCCAAGGTAGCTCGTAGCTTCTCGATCTTCGGCTTGAACTCGTCGCTCTGGATCGCGTCGATCAGGTCTTGCAGCGTGGTGGTCGCGAACTCCTCGGGAGCGAGCGCCGACTTGTAAAAGCCGATGGCGGGTGTTTCTGGGGT
>JBILYL010000116.1:0-7709 GCA_044377775.1 Bacteroidia bacterium | reverse complement strand
TGCAGAAGAGTTAAGTTCTCTTGGTGATATTCATCGTTTGCAGGATCAGAATGCAATTGCCCTCAATTACTTGTTTCAGGCGGTTTATTTATACAAAGATCTGAACGATCAGCCCAAAATGGCTCACAACATTGCCTTGATCGGTGATATTAACCGCTGCGTTGAACATTATGACGCAGCGCTGAAATATCTGAATGAAGCATTGGATATTAGTATAAAAAACAAGTTGTACAAAGACGAAGGTTTCTGTTACAGCTCTATTGGCGGTGTTTATCAGCTTCAAAAAGAATACGAAAAAGCATTATCCTACTATTACAAAGGTCTTGATCTGTCGCTATCTGTCAATGATACGATCAGAGCAATAGACTTTTATTATTCCATAGGTGATCTCTTGATCGAAAAGGGGAAGTACAAAGAAGCTCTCGTTTCTTTAAACAAAGCCTTAGAACTCGACAAATTAGTGAAAGATAATTATCATACCGGCTTCTGCTACATGGGACTGGCAAAGGCGCATCTTCGCCAAAAACAATATGCCAGTGCAATTGAAGAAGGCTTGAAGTCATATGCGATTGGTGTTTCGTTGAATGCACCAGGAATCCGTGCGGATGTTGCTGAGGTGTTGTATGAGGCTTATGCTGGTTCAGGGGATTTTAAAAACGGATTCAAATACATGAAAATAAATCATGACCTGTACGATAGCGTGATCAATACCGATAAAATTAAAGAGCAAACAGAAATAGAGTTGAACTATAAAAACTCGTATAAGGAAAAACAGGATAGTTTATTAAGAGGCGCACAGCAAAAACAAAAAGATATCTTGCATGATGCGGAGCTGCAGAAACAGAAAATATTTGCCATTATAGGTGCTGTGGGTCTTCTTGTGGCAATAGTTATTGCACTGATCGTTTTCAGATTTTATCAGAAGGAAAAGAAATCCAAGCAGATCATCAACCGGCAAAAGAGCTTGGTTGACAGTAAAAACAAAGAGATCGTTGACAGCATTAATTATGCAAGAAAAATTCAGCAAGCAATTATTCCGTCAATTACTGAGGTAAAAAATATTTTTCCTGAGACCTTTGTTCTTTTACTTCCAAAAGATATTGTCAGCGGAGATTTTTATTGGGTAGCAAAAACCGGACAACAAGCTTTTTTTGCTGTTGCTGATTCAACCGGGCACGGTGTTCCAGGTGGGTTTATGAGTATGCTCGGAACAGCGTTGCTGAACGAGATCGTTAACGAAAAAAACATTTACGAGCCTGCAGACATTCTGGATCTCCTGAAGCTTAAAATTATTATGGCTTTGCGTCAGTCTGATAACGCGAATGAAAATAAAGATGGAATGGATATTTCCCTTATTCAGATCAACCTGAACACGAATGAACTAACGTTTGCCGGTGCAAACAACTCTTTGTATCTGCTTCGTGACAAGGTATTACGGGAATTCAAAGGAGACAAATTTCCAATTGGTTTTGATGGGCGAAACGATAAACAATTTTCACAACAAAAAATTCATCTCGAACCCAACGATTTGCTGTATATGTTCACGGATGGTTATCCGGATCAATTTGGCGGACCACAAGGTAAAAAATTCAAATATAAGCCGATGGAAGATCTGCTGGCTAAAATTGCTTTACTGCCAATTGATGTGCAGCGGGAAGCGTTAATGAAAACACACGAAGGGTGGAAAGGTGACATGGAACAAGTAGATGATATTTGTGTTGCCGGAATACGAATAACATAAAATCATACCTTTGCAACAGATACTTTAAAAATGCAATTACTTACACCACAAAATTTTGCCGATTACGAATTAATTGATGTCGGAAATTTCGAGAAACTCGAACGCTTTGGCCAATACATTACAATCCGACCTGAACCACAAGCTGTGTGGGACAAAACACTAAGCAATACTGAGTGGGAAAAACGGGCACACATCAAGTTCATGTCGCGCTCTAGCTCTTCAGGGGAATGGAAAAAATTAAAGCAAATGCCCGATCAGTGGCACATTAAATACGCGATAAACAACTCCGATGCGGTAATAAAATTCCGTTTAGGATTGACTTCTTTTAAACATGTTGGGATCTTTCCGGAGCAGGCATCTAACTGGGACTTTATTTTTGAGACAATCAAAAAAATGTCCACGCCTCAACCGAAGGTCTTGAATTTGTTTGCATATACAGGTGGTGCATCATTGGCTGCAAAGGCTGCCGGAGCAGATGTTACACACGTTGATTCTATTAAACAGGTTGTTACCTGGAGTAAAGAGAATATGGAACTTTCGGGTTTGGATAATATCCGCTGGGTTGTTGAAGATGCTTTGAAATTTGTAAAGCGTGAAGAGAAAAGAGGAAACAAATACAATGGAATTATTCTTGATCCTCCAGCATTCGGTCATGGCCCTAACGGAGAAAAATGGAAGCTCGAAGATAATATTGGTGAAATGATTCAAGGTGTTTTGAATTTACTGGACGATAAAGAACACTTCTTGATTTTAAACGCCTATTCATTAGGTTTTTCATCACTCATCATTGAAAACTTACTCAAAGCAAAAGCGGGTGAAAATTTAAATGTTGGTGAATTATATCTGCAGGCAACAGAAGGAAACAAACTTCCCTTAGGTGTTTTTGGCCGGTGGAAAAATTTTTAGTTGTTTTTTCTTTACCACTTTTTTTGTAGCTGTTGCTTTCTTTTTTGATCCTCCCGAAGTAATGGTATAAGCATAGTTCATGCGTATGAACTGCGTAAACTGAGCTTTGTTTGCATGTGCAAATATTTGTGCTCCTTTCGTTTTATCTACAGAAAGTGTTTTTGAAAACTGTCCGATCTCCTGCAGGGAACGAACCCTAAAATTAAAATATACAACGTAGCTCGTTTTGATGGATAAAAAGTCTTTTTTATTGCCTTTTTAGTATTAATTCAAATTGTTGTTCTATTTGCCGCGCATCTAATGTAACAATTGTATCAATGGAGTTGCCTGATATAAATAGTATTTTACTTTCATAAAATAACTGATAGGCTGTTTCATAAATATTTTGATCAAAAAAGACATTTTCACTTTCAACACCAAATTTGGAAAGATCAATTCTCGCGCCTGATGCCGTAATTAGTATTATTGAAGAGCCCTTATCAATGCTGTCGGAAATGAATGCGGCAAATTTTTTATTGCAAGGAACACAACCGTTTTCAGACAGAACAATTATTTGTTTTGTATCCTTGTTCAAATTAAATTGATGCCGCTCTTCAAAATATTTTTTAATAATAGCATACTCCTCTTTTTCTTCCTCTGCTTTTTCTGTGTTGCAGCCAATTCCGAAAAAAAAGAGAATTAAAATCAATGCTGTTCGATTAATTAAAGCTGAATAATGCAAAAACTGTTTTTCCATCCGACATTTTATTTTCTGAATTATTTTTTATGGGCATCATTAAACCTTTTCTGGTCATAAGTGCATACCCCGATTTATATTTACCCGTATTGAAGCTGTATTCTCGAGGATCAGCGAATGTGTCATCATAAATAATTACAGAAAAATTCCGATAAAGATCTTGTATCGGTTGGTCTTCTTTTTTTATTTCATGAAAAACAAGTACATAATATTCCTTGTCAACAATGTTGAAAAACGCCTTCGTGATAAATCCTTTTGTTCGGTATCCCGTATTCATTATGTCCTGAATGTGCTGAATTGTTTCAGAATTTATGGAGATAGGTTTTATACCAATTGTTGTGTAATCTGATTTTATATGTATTCTTTTTTCTATTACGTAACTGTTGGGATCCGTTTTGAACAAGCAATCAGAATAGACAGAGTAATCAAATACAGAATTGTTGAGTATACTATAGTTCGGGCTTTCTGAAAAGATGTCGGCAGAGGATGATAGATTTTTATAAAAACCCTCTTGAACAAACGTAACGTGTGGCTGTTCAGAAAAGATATCTGAAAGCAGAATGAAATGGGCCGAATTGAAACAGTTTAAATAATAATAGTTTAAATATTCCAAATTATTTTCCGGTTCAGTTTTATTTTTCTGATCAACGGAATTATAGTTCCAATAACAACGAAACAGCAAAGAACCATTGTTTAAAATGTTTTGACCGGAACAAGCCATCTCAAAATGATTTCCCTTTTTATCATTCATCAGCGTATCTAAGTTCAAGTTTTTCCAACACCGACCTTTCCTGTCAATAATAATGATCTGGTTGGTGTGCATCGAATTAATGAGTATCGTGTCTGGTGAAACAATTGTAATGCGGTTAATATCTTCCATCAGCTTAGTAGCTTCTTTCAGGGGAATGGAATCAATCTGTTTTCCGTTCATGTCAAATATTTTAATACATTTTTTGGAAACATGATCAGCAAAGAATAGGTACTCTGTTGAATTTGATTTATCGTAATATGTACCCGAGGATGAGTAGTTAAAACCAATATCAAAGGAGATCTCTTTTTCAGGAACGATGTTGCTCTTTTTGCCTTTACAGCTATAAATAAGCAATAGTAAACAGGTGATTGCTATGATTGTATATTTCATCAGATGCGATTCTAAAGTCTTTACTTAATAAAAACGCGGCCTATGCACCCGCGTTTTTTATTAAGTGAAGGAGAGTTAATTTAATTCGAAAGGATAAACAAAAACAATTCCTGAATCCTGAGCGTTCCTGATTAGTATATAGCGAGTGACAGCAGGATCTGTTCCTCTAGCTTTGGCGTTATACTTTCCTGTAATTACAGCATCTATTGTTGCGCTTGGAAGTAAACGGCTTAAGTATGTTCTGTTTTGCTCAAACACGGATCGGATAAGAACATTGTTTCCAGTGTTTAACGCAGCAAAGATATTATTAAGGTCTACGGCTGCCGTTGCAGAAACGGTTATTGTATGGCCGCAATTACCTCCGCGGTCCCAACAGCCGAAATCGCTTCCGCCATTGTCGTGCCAGGTAAGGTACTTGCTGTCGGTTACTTTTTGTTGATTTGCGCTGGTGTTGTCTGCAGCAGTTGGACATAAGGGTTCTTTTTTACAACTAAGTAGCGCTAGTGAAACGCAGGCAAATAAAATTAATTTTTTCATCGTTCATAATATTTAAGTGTATACGGCATATTGCACACGTGGCAATAAGACTTTAAGGTTTTTCTCCTTGTAAAATTGTTTAGCTACTACATTTTACGCTGCAAACGTAATAGCTCTCGCGGACAAATTTTGTCCGCGAGAAATTTGTTTAACTTTTTATTACATACGATTGTGATCTCCGGCAAAAGCAGATCGCATTATTTTTTGCTTTTAACTTTTCGATCAATCTTCTTAACGTTCGCTCCGAAACACTCAACCGTTGAGCGAGAACAGCAGGAGTACCCGTGTTCGAATATTGAATAAGTTGATTTAATTGCTCAAGTTTCTCCTGGTAATCTTCAAATTTCATATAGCAGAGTTTTCTAAAAAACTGAGTTATTTTAAAATTTCTGAGGAGTAGGCAGAAATGTAATTTCTTTTGGTTTACAAATTGTTAGCCTGAATATCAATTATTGGTGAACGGCAACAGTTGTTTTTATTTTGTTAAACAGACCGTTTGTCTTGTATTGTGGTACAAATATATGTTAAAAACAAATACTGTTAAATAAAATAGTGCATAAGTGTACTATTATATTGTGCAAAACTCATAACATCTGTTTTCACAGCGACTTATCTTTGGGTATGGCTATTCATATCGGTAAAAAGATAAAGGAAGAATTATACAAACAGGGAATCACCGTCAGCGCGTTTGCAAAAAAAATCAACCGTAGCCGGAATGTGGTATATGATATTTTTGAAAGAGAAAGTATCGATACCGCTTTGCTCAATAAAATCGGGATCATCTTGCGTTTAGATTTCTTTTCAATTTATTCTGATCAGAAAGAATATAAAAAAGAAGGCGTTCAATCCTTGTATGTAAAAGATGAAAAACCTTTATACAATACCATTTCCGATCAAATGAAAGCACTCGAAAAACAAAACGAACTTTTGTTAGGTGAAATTTCTTACCTGAAAAAAATTGTTGATTTGATGGAGGAAAAGAACATGAAGAAGAGTCCCGTTAAAAGAGCAAAAAAATAATTCATTACTCCGCTAATAATTTTTCTATAAAAAGAGTGGTTTCTTCGACATACTTCGTGTATGCTTCTCCCGTTGCCGGACCATAAAAACCGGTATAGATCTTTCGTACAATTCCTTTTTTATCAACGTAAATGGTGGTTGGAAAAGCCATTACTGCATTTAGCATGGGTAGTGCTTCAGATGCTTGTGCTGCCCCTGTTTTGCCGGTGATTAAAAAATCATAGCCGGCAGCAAATCGTTTTTTTAGTCTGGATACAAGTTCTACCGCCTTGTTAAAATCGTCTGTTCTTTCAAAAGCAAGCGCTATCGCTTTCAGACCTTTATCGGAATAGCGTGCCTGAAAACCGGAAAGGAATTTTGTTTCATCTACACAGTTGGGACACCATGTGCCCATCAACTGAATGATCACGACCTGATTTTTATATTCCGCATCGCTTAATGAAACCATTTTACCTTCAAGGTTTTTAAAACTGAATGCTATTTTTGAATAGCCGGGTTTCAAAAAGGTAAGTGAATCAGGGTTACGGAGCTCGAATTTTTCATCTTTCACTGCTAACCAATTTTCATGTCCGGAGATGCCGGAATAAAATTGTCCGTTCACTAAACTGTCGTTTCTTTTTATCGCTGTAAACAAGAACGCATGAGAGCCGTCAAAACACGACAACATTAATTTGCTGTTTGATGAATAACCTTCCAGATAACGATAATCACCGGTTTCGGTTGTAAAGGTTCCATTCGTTTTGCCACCCTTTGAATTAAAAGTGCCAACAGAAAAGTATTGATCTTTTGTGCCGGGTTCAAACGTTACTTTATATCTTTCGTTTGTTTCAGGTTGTTTTGCATCGGTGAACAGGAATCGTCTTGATTCATTGTGAGTAGCGCTAAAGGGAATGATATTTTTGGTTCTTTTTGCATGGTTGATCCAATTGCCCTTCATTAGTGAGTCTCCCGTCATTTTGATCCTGAATTCAGAATCAAAAAAGGGCATTCTGATGCACACCGAATCGTTAGAAGCAAATGTAATTTCATCTACTGCAATGCGTTCGTCCCCGTTTATGATTTCGAATTTTGTTCCTTCGATCTGAAAATTAAAGGGAAGTTCGGTCGTGTCATTAAGCTGAAGCACACCCCTCCACATTCCTGCCCGGAGATCACTTTGTTGTGCAAAATTAACTTTGCAAAAAAACAAAAGCGAAACAACCAATGTTATTCCGCTTTTGTAAAATGTATTTTTATTTTTCATGGTGAGAGATTGCATCGTTTCACTCGCAATGACGTTTCGAAAAATAATTCTGCGAACAGCCACCTAAATAGTAAAATTAATTCCTTGTGCTAAAGGTAAACTCGTTCCGTAATTGATCGTGTTTGTTTGTCTGCGCATATACGCTTTCCAAGCATCAGATCCCGATTCGCGTCCGCCACCGGTTTCTTTTTCACCACCAAATGCGCCACCAATTTCAGCTCCAGAAGTACCAATGTTCACGTTTGCAATTCCGCAATCGGATCCGGCCTGTGAAAGGAATAATTCCATTTCACGCATGTTGTTGGTGAAGATAGATGAAGATAAACCTTGAGGAACGCCATTTTGCATTGCAATTGCTTCTTCAATCGTTGAGTATTTCATTACA
>JBILYL010000115.1:0-7717 GCA_044377775.1 Bacteroidia bacterium | reverse complement strand
ATTTCTATAACCAAACTACTAAACTAGAAAATACAATGGCTAAAAAAGCGCAAAAAGGCAAACCGGCAAAAAAAGCTGCAAAACCTGCAAAAAAAGCGGTAGCAAAAAAGCCTGCAAAAAAAGCAGCTCCTAAAAAAGCAGCAAAACCTGCAAAAAAAGCAGTAGCAAAAAAACCTGTTAAAAAGGTGGTTGCAAAAAAAGCAGCTCCTAAAAAAGCAGTTAAACCTGTGAAAAAAGCAATTGCGAAAAAACCTGTTAAAAAAGTGGTTGCAAAAAAAATAGTTAAAAAGGTAATTGCTAAAAAACCGGTTAAAAAAGTTGTTGCAAAAAAAGCAGCTCCTAAAAAAGTGGTAAAAAAAGTAATTGCTAAAAAAGTTGTAGCGAAAAAAATCGTTAAGCCTGCAGCAAAAAAAGTAAGTCCTAAACCTGTTGCTAAAGTAGCTGCTAAACCAGTTAAGGTAGAAGTGAAAAAAGCAGCTCCGGCAAAACCGGTTGTAGCTCCTAAAGTTTCTCCTGCTGTTGCTAAAAAAGCGGAGGCTTTGGCTAAGAAAAAACGTGATTTTGCATCTGATGATGATTATAGTTCTGATGAAGCACCAATGGTAGTAGAATACAAAACGCCTTCTATCCGTAAACCCTTGGGGCCCTCTCCTAAACCGCATATCAACACAGATACTCGAACACGTTATTCTGACAGTGAATTAAAGGAATTCAAGGAATTGATCCTTAAAAAATTATCTGAAGCTCAAAAAGATTTTGAATTGTTAAAGAGCACACTTTCTCACAAGGATGATCACGGGACTGATGATACTTCTCCTACGTTCAAGTTGTTAGAAGATGGTTCTGATGTATTGTCAAAAGAAGAAACAGCTCATTTGGCTGGTCGTCAAGAGAAATTTATTCAAAATCTTCAAAATGCATTGATCCGTATCGAAAACAAAACTTACGGAATTTGCAGAGCAACAGGAAAATTGATCTCTAAAGAACGTTTAAGAAGTGTTCCTCATGCTACATTGGCTATTGAAGCTAAATTGGAGCAAAACTCATAATGAATTAATCTATTTTCAAAAAAGCTGCTCTTTCATAATAGAGCAGCTTTTTTTTCGTCCTTTTATGGCGAGTATTTTTTACTTTTGTAGTACCATTGAAGTAAATTTAAACGCAATGAAAATAAGGGAAGGAATAAAGTAGAGAAAAATAAATTTTAATACATAGTTCTTATGTTTCACGATTTATCGGGCTATGTAAATAAGCGATTACAAAAAACTATGTCACTATGTGTTTAATTTTTTTGTTGTTATGAATGCTGTTACGTTTAATTAAATAATATTTCTGTGAGAAAGCCATTACTTATTGTCTTCATCGTTTTACTGATCGATCAGCTTATTAAGATCTATATTAAAACACATTTTTTTCTGGGCGAAGAAATTCATCTTGCCGGTGATTGGGCGATCATTCATTTTACCGAAAACAATGGAATGGCTTATGGGATGGAGTTTGGTGGCGAATTCGGAAAATTGTTTTTAAGTGTTTTCCGCATTTTTGCTGTGGGCGGAATTGGTTATTATATGTGGACCCTGACTAAAAATAAAGAAGATAAGTTATATATTGTTTGTATTGCGCTTATTTTTGCAGGAGCATTGGGGAATATCATCGACAGCGCTTTTTATGGTGTTATGTTCAGTGACAGTAATTATGAAGTTGCACGTTTTCTGCCTGAAGAAGGCGGTTATGCAGGCTTTTTGCATGGCAAAGTAGTTGACATGTTTTATTTCCCGATCATCGAAGGTCATTTCCCGGCTTGGGTTCCGATCTGGGGAACTGAAGAATTTGAATTCTTCCGTCCCGTTTTTAATTTTGCCGATTTCTCAATTAGTGTTGGAGTGGGAATGATCATTTTCTATCAAAAACGCTTTTTTGGAAAGAAAAAAACTGATGATACCAGTCCCGAAGAAACGGATTCAGCTGCATCAGAAAGCCCGGTTACAGAAGAAACAAATCAATAAAGTTTTTTCGGAAGGATGAAATTCAAAAAAATAAAGCGCTATTTCATTCTGTTGACACTCGCTGGTTTTCTCTTTTCTTCTCTTCACTTTTATTATAATACCTTTTTGCTTCCGGCCTTTTTATTGAAAGAGTCGATCGCCAAACCTTTAGATGCTATCATTGTTCCCGGTGTTCAATTTAATGGTTATAAGTGGAACGTGGTGATGCAATGGAGAGTTTACTGGTCGGTATACCTTTACAAAAAAGGCATTGCCAAAAATGTTATTTACAGTGGAGCGGCTGTATATTCTCCCTACACCGAATCAATGATTATGGCAATGTATGCGCATAAAATGGGGGTTCCTGCTGATCATATTTTTGTAGAAACAAAAGCGGAGCACACAACCGAAAATATGTATTATTCTTATCAGTTGGCAAAGACAAAAGGATTTAAAACGATTGGGTTTGCAACAGATCCGTTTCAGTCGAATATGATCACACCGTACATTAAAAAATTCAAGCTGGATGTAAGTCTTGTTCCAATTGTTATTCCCTTTCTTTATAAAGAAGTAATGCACGATTATGAAATAGAAAGTTCAAAGGCATATCAGTTGAATTTTGTTTCGATTGAAGAAAGAGAAACACCCGAAGAAAGAAAATTTTATTCGAAGGGTGGAAGGATCCCTTTAGAAAAAGAATGATCTTTTATAAGCGTCATTGCGAATGAAGTGAAGTAATCTCTCACGATGAGAAGAATATTAACGATTAGAGAGAGTGCCGCATCCCGCGAAAATGCGTTCCTCGCAATGACAGATAAAACCGTCATTGCGAGGAACGAAGCAATCTCTCGCGAAGTATTCCTATATGAATTTCTTACCAACCAAATACTCAGCAATCTGAATTGCATTGGTAGCAGCACCTTTACGAAGATTATCCGAAACGATCCACATATTTAATGTCTTTGGTTGAGTTTCATCTCTACGCAAACGACCAACAAATACGTCATCTTTATCGTGTGCATCCATTGGCATCGGGTATTTTAAATTTTTCACATCATCCACTAAAACAACTCCGGGTGCATTTTGTAAAATGTTGCGCACTTCCTCCATTTCAAATTCATTTTCAAATTCCACATTCACGCTCTCACTATGTCCACCCATCACCGGAATGCGCACTGTTGTAGCTGTTACACGAATGTTGTTGTCCATAATTTTTTTGGTTTCGTTCACCATTTTCATCTCTTCTTTGGTGTAACCATTGTCGGTGAAAACATCAATTTGCGGAATCACATTCAAGTCGATCGGGTAGGGATAAGCCATTTCACCTTTCAGTCCCTTGCGCTCATTCATCAACTGATCAACCGCTTTTACGCCAGTGCCTGTTACAGATTGATACGTAGAAACAACTATGCGTTGAATGTTGTATTTTTTATGCAATGGATTTAATGCTACCACCATTTGAATCGTAGAGCAGTTCGGGTTAGCGATAATTTTATCCGTAGCCGTTAATTCTGCTGCATTGATTTCCGGAACAACTAATTTTTTTGTTGCATCCATTCTCCAAGCCGAAGAGTTATCGATCACGGTAATGCCTGCAGCAGCAAATTTCGGAGCCCAGTCGAGTGAAGTGCTTCCTCCGGCAGAAAATAAAGCAACAGCGGGCTTCATGTCAATAGCCGTTTGCATACTAACTACCTTGAATATTTTTCCTTTATAAGAAATTTCCTTGCCAACCGAACGCTCGGAAGCTACCGGGATTAGTTCTGTTATCGGAAAATTACGCTCTTCCAACACCTGGATCATTTTTGTACCAACCAAACCGGTCGCACCTACTACTGCTACTTTCATACTGTTTATTTATTTTGTTTATTATTTCGTCCTATTCTAATTTGAAAAGGCGATATAAAAAAAGCCTCTCCAATCTGGAAAGGCTTCTGTGTTTATCGTTTATATAAAAACACTAGTTTCCCTTTCCGCTGTGGAAACGTTTCTTACCGTGTTTTTTATTTTTACAGATCATTTTCATTTATCGCGACAAAGCTAATTTGTTTTTTTTAATTGTCAAAATTAAATTTTATTATGCTCTTCAATTGGTACAAATTATTTAATCATTTCTTAATTCTGCTCTCGTCTCTTTTTTCTATATATTTACTTGATATATAACAACAGGTATGCGCTCGATTGCTTTATTCTTTTTCTTTATTACATCCTTTGCATCGGCACAGGTCACAGACAATTTTACGGATGGTGATTTCACAAACTCCCCTGTTTGGAGCGGTGATGCGGCAGAATTTATTGTAAATGCGTCACAACAATTGCAATTAAACAATACAATTGCGGGTGCCAGCTATCTTTCAACTGCTAGTCCGGGCGCCTCAATTGATAATTTTCAATGGAATTTTTACATCAAACAAACCTTTGCTCCGTCAGGAAGTAACTACGGAAGAGTATATTTAGTTTCCGATCAGGCAAATTTAGAAGGTGCTTTGAATGGATACTATTTACAATTTGGTGAAGCCGGAAGCTTGGATGCGGTTGAATTATTTCGTCAAACAGGGTTAACAAGCACTTCGGTTTGCCGGGGAACAAATGGAGAAATTGCAGCATCGTTTACGTTGGGTGTGAAAGTCACACGTGATGCATCTGGAAACTGGAGTCTCTTTGTTGATCCTGCCGGTGGAACAGCATACGGACTCGAAGCCTCTGGTACAGACAACACTTATGTAACCACTGTATTTTTTGGCGTTGCAACAGTTTATACGGTCAGCAGTGCTACGAAATTCTTTTACGATGATTTTTATAATGGTGCGATCATCATAGATAATACAGCTCCTTCCATTATTTCTTCTACTGTAATTTCAAGTAATCAAGTAGATGTTTTGTTTGATGAAAATGTAGAATTGATCAGCGCTCAAACGCTAACAAATTATTCAGCTGATAATGGATTAGGAAATCCTTCCCTTGCTTCACGCGATGTAACAAATTTAAGTGTGGTGCATTTATCATTTGCTTCAACATTTACAAATGCACTTTTAAATACCTTAACGGTTACAAATGTTCAGGATCTGAGTGCAAATGCAATCACCACTGCCAGCTCAACATTCACGTATCTTGCACCGGTTACTCCTCTTTATAAAGACATTATCATCAATGAACTATTTGCAGATCCCAGCCCTGTTATTGGTTTACCTGCTGTTGAATTTGTTGAAATATTTAACAGAAGTACAAATACATTTAATTTAAATGGTTGGAAATTTTCTGATGGTTCTTCAACAGGAACAATTGGTAATGTATTATTGGCTCCCAATCAATATTTAATTTTATGTTCATCAGTTGATACAGCCCTATTCACAGCTTTTGGCAGCCGGATTGGTTTGACTAGTTTCCCTTCTTTGAACAATGCGGATGATAATTTAAAATTATTGGATAACACATTAACTGTTATTGACTCAGTAAACTATTTGGATGCATGGTATCAGGATGTTATCAAAAAAGATGGTGGCTGGACGCTTGAATTAATTAATCCCAATGCACCTGTAGGTTGTCCCGTTTCTAGCAATTGGATCGCATCCACAAATGCAATTGGTGGAACCCCGGGGACACAAAACAGTGTTTATTCTACTGTTGTTGATCTTATTCCACCAACGAGTGTAAGCGTTACCGTTGTTGATTCAACACATATTACTGTTTGTTTTTCGGAAGCTATTGATGCATTACAATTACCAATTACATCCAATTATTTAATCAGTAACGGAATCGGTAATCCTTTATCGATAACAGCAAATGCAACACTCACATGTATCGACTTTCTTTTGAGCACTGCTCTAAAGTCTGATTCTACATATACACTTACCTTTACCAATATTACTGATTGCTCGGGAAACCTGCTTTCTCCGCTTTCAAATGTTTTTTCCTATTATAATGTAAAACCATACGACATTGTGATCAATGAAATTATGGTTGATCCGGATCCTGTTGTTACCATTTTACCGAATAATGAATATGTAGAGTTATTCAATAGTACCGCCTTCCCGATCAATCTTAATAATTGGACATTCTCTGCCGGTACAAACACAAAAGTTTTACCAGGGATAATTGTTCCGCCCGATAGCTTTATCGTTTTAACATCTGTTTCTGGACTCTCGGGAATGCCTTCCGGAATCAATGCGACAGCGTTAGTGAGTTTTCCTGCATTTACGAATACCGGTCAGACTCTTACATTAAAAACGCCCGATGGATTGATCGTTTCAACAGTTTCTTATGCCGATAGCTGGTATCAGGATGCGATAAAAAAAGATGGAGGTTATAGTTTAGAACAAATTGATCCCGCAAATCCTTGTGCCGGAATAACTAACTGGCGCGCATCAAACAATGCAAATGGAGGAACACCAGGTATTCAGAATTCTGTTTATGCAAACAATCCGGATAATACGCATCCGCAGGTTGTTCGTGTTGGAGTAATTGCTGCAGATACTATTCAATTGTATTTTAATGAGCCACTTGATAGTCTTTCAATGATCAATCCTGCAATCTACATGATCGATAACAGTATCGGCTCTCCAACATTTGTAAAAGTAATTGCACCGGATTTTAAAAGTGTGCGTTTGGTATTGGGAACGACTTTGACTGTTGGAACGATATATAGTATTACCGTAAACAATGCCATCACCGATTGTGTCGGAAATGCATTGGGAGCAGATAATTCAGCACGCTTTGCGATCCCTGAGCCTGCAACACCAAACGATATTGTGATCAATGAGATTTTGTTCGATCCCAAAACGGGTGGATACGATTTTGTAGAAATTTATAATCGTTCGAATAAAGTTATTGATCTTAAAACAATCACCTTATCGACATTCGATACGATCACCAATTTGATCAGTAATCCTGAAACGATTTCTACAGATGGCTATTTGATCTTTCCTCAGGAATACATCGTTTTGAGTGAAAGTGGTGCAATTATAAAGGCTCAATATTATACAAGCAATCCGGAAGGTTTTTTAGATATGAGTAATCTGCCAACTATGAGTGTGGATGGAGGAACGGTTTGTTTATCAACAGCAACTGCCATAATCGATAATTTCTATTACTACGATTACATGCATTTTGGATTGTTAACGGAAACAAAAGGGATTTCTCTTGAACGAATTGATTATGATCGTCCGACCCAAGATCGCACCAATTGGCATTCAGCAGCAGAAGCGGTGGGTTTTGCAACACCAGCGTATAAAAATTCTCAATACAGCGATGCCGGTGAAACAGAAAGTGCGATTGAAATTACTCCTGAAATATTTTCTCCTGATGAAGATGGAATGAGTGATGTGGTGAACATTAATTATAATTTTGATACACCCGGATTTACTGCAAATGTTACGGTGTACGACAGCAAAGGTCGAATTGTAAAACATCTTATTCAAAATGAATTGCTTGGTACAAAAGGAACATTTTCCTGGGATGGAATAAATGATGATCGTGAAAAAGCACGCATCGGGATTTATATTTTCTACTTCGAAGTATTTGATTTAACAGGCACTGTGAAGCATTACAAAAAGACGTGTGTATTGGCAGGGAATTTATAAGTAGATTATTCTTAAAAATTTAATATAAAAAAACCTCAACAATTTATTTGTTGAGGTTTTTTTTATCAATCTATTTATTCAAGTTATTCTTTTACGAACTTAATTGTTTTGCCTGTCGTCAAATCTTTAATAAAATATATCCCCTTATTGAAG
>JBILYL010000114.1:0-7746 GCA_044377775.1 Bacteroidia bacterium | reverse complement strand
AGATCGAATATTGAAAAGTATAAATTGAAAGTTGCGTCAACACTTGTTGACATGGCTGTTCAAGTTAAATAAGATGTTAAATGTTAAAAACTAAAAGAACAATTATTTTTGGATTACTGCTTTTTCTGGCAGTGTCTTTAAATGCGCAACAGTCTCGTGTGACTGCTGCGTATACGTTCTTGCAGCAAGGTAAATTAGATAGCGCGAAAGCGAATATTGATATTGCCATTTTACACCCTGAAACCCAGTCAGACGGTCAGGCGTGGTATGTCCGTGGTTTTGTTTACAAAACGATTTATAATCAAAATGAGAAATCGAATAAGCAATCTTCCTCCCGTATTGAAGGACTTATCTCATTTAAAAAATCACTTATAATTGATACGACACAAGAGAATGTCCGTGAAAACATTAAGAATATCAAATATTTGGCTACAACTTTATACAATGATGCTGCTGCAAGTTTAGATACGATCGATTATAAAATTGCTGTAAAGAATTTTGACACATTCCGTGAATATTACCTTTTGGTTGATTCTTCAAAAGAAAATTTCAAACAAAAAGAGATTGATTTTGCAAATGCGATTGCTACAGTATATACCCGAATTTATGAGGGTGACAGAAAAGGTAAGGCCGACTTTCTGAATTATGCAAAAGCATCTTACAACAAAGCATTGTCATTCGATCCAAACAATATTAACGCAAATTATAATATGGGTATTTTGTATTACAATCAAGCGGTGAATCTTATCAATCAATCTGATTACGATTTAGATATAGTGGCACTGAATGACGTTCAGGATAATTCAATTAATTTATTTAAAGCATCACTACCATTTATGGAAAAAGCATATTCTCTCGATCCGAATAAGAGAGAAACTTTGTTGGGTTTATCGGGCATCTATTTTAGTTTAAATGAAAAAGAGAAATCGAATGAATTTAAGCAAAAATTAGAGCAAATTGGGAAGTAAGAAACGATAAATAGCTGACAGCTTTATGAATTTAAGATTTACAATTGGTAGAAAGATAGGATTAGGCTTTGGTGTAATCATCCTTTTGGTAATTGTTGCATTCTGGCTTACAAATGTTACCCTTAATGATAGCCGTAAAAAAACGGATCAGGTAACGGAGATCTATAACCCTTCAGTAGCTTCTCTGAAAGAATTAAATTACCTCCTTATTCGGTCTAAATTTTTAATTACTAAGTGGTTCTATGTCCAAACAGGAGATGATGCGATTGACAAAAAAGCATTACGTGTACTTATAAAAGATGAATATCCTACTTTAAAAGCAAAAATAAAAGCATATTCCGCCAACTGGAATAAAGAGGAACAAGATAGCATTGAAGGTATTTTGGCATTGATCGAACAAATGTTCAAAAGCTACGATGAAGATGTGATGCAAACACTCAATTCGTTCGATACTTATAATGATCCCAATATTAAATTTATTGCTCAATTACCATTCGAAGAATTGGACACAAAAAATGATGTGATCAATGAAAATTTAAGTTTACTGATTGATAAACAAAATAAAAATGCGCTTGACAATTCGGATGAAATGCTACAATCATTCGGATCCCTTCAAAAGATCGTGATCTGGTTGTTTTTTATCCTGCCTTTTGGAGCGATTGTTATCGCCATTTTTACTGTTAGAACAATCGTTCGCCCGATACATCAATTGAAAAAAATTCTGGTAATGATGGGAAGGGGAGTACTTCCTACAGAACGAATCAAAGACCGTAATGATGAAATCGGGGAGATGTCGGTTGCATTGAACGATCTGGTTGATGGAATGGCAAGGACTACAGAATTTGCAAAACAGGTTGGTTCCGGAAATTTTGATTCCCATTACCGTGCCTTAAGTAAAGATGATACGTTAGGTGCTGCTTTATTAAAAATGCGTGAAGATCTGCGTGAAAATGAACGCGTATTAGAAGCAAAAGTTATTGAGCGGACGGAACAGGTTGTCCGTCAAAAAGAAGAAATTGAAACTCAGAATCAAGAGTTGGAAGTACTCTACAAGCATGTAACAGACAGTATTAAGTACGCAAAACGCATTCAGGAAGCGATCCTTCCTCCAGACAGTTTAGTGAAGCGCGTTCTTCCCAATTCTTTTGTTTTATATAAGCCTAAAGATATTGTTTCCGGAGATTTTTATTGGATGGATGAGAAAAATGGTAAAGCATTATATGCAGCTGTTGATTGCACTGGACATGGTGTTCCGGGTGCTTTTATGTCGATCGTTGGTTATAACTTGTTGAAACATGTAGTGAATAGCAATGATAGTACAACACCTTCCGAAATTTTAGACAGATTGAACGAAGGAGTTAGTGAGACGTTGCATCACGGACATGAAGATTCACAGGCTAAAGATGGTATGGATATTTCATTTTGTACTATTGATTTCAAAAAATTAGAATTGGAATATGCAGGTGCTTATAATCCTCTGTATCTTATAAGAGACGGGCAATTGATTCAAACTAAAGCCAATAAGTTTCCTATAGGATTGTTTTTAGGAGAAGAGAAAAAGAAATTCACAAATCATACTGTTCAGTTGCAAAAAGGTGATTCGGTTTATATCTTTTCGGATGGATATGCTGATCAATTTGGTGGACCGAACGGTAAAAAATTTATGGCAAATCACTTCCGTGATCTGTTGATGCAAGTGCATAATGAGCCAATTGAAAAGCAAAAAGAAATTTTGAACAAAACTATTGAAGAATGGCGAGGTCCTCTTGACCAAGTCGATGATATTCTTGTGATTGGGTTAAAAATCCCATATTAATTCCTTCCTCATTGTATTAACAAATAGATCTTTTGTAAGCTTAACGTTTTATTTAATCAAAAAATGCTTATTTTTATTCCTTGGAATAAGAGAAGTAAAAATGATTAATAAAATACTCCGTTTTCTTTTTTTTTGATTCTAATTTTATTACTTCTCGTTACGAGAAAACATATGGAAGTTTTATGCCATATGTTTTCATTTATTACGTCTTTTTTCATTTGCAGATAGCACTTTATCCTGCAATTAGAAATTATTAAATAATCAATTATTAAGTTTGATTATGCGGATTAACATCTTGCACAAACAAAAAACACAAAGTAAAAAATAATTATACATAACAAAATGAAAAAATCATTTACTCTCCTTTTTACGTTATTATTATTAGGTGCTTCTTCATTTGCACAAGTGCCACCTCAGGGAATTAATTATCAGGCAGTAGCCCGGGATAATTCTGGTGCAGCGTTAATAAGCACTTCGTTAACTGTACAATTCAGTATTCATGATTTAGCTGCGGCTGGGACTATTGTTTATCAGGAAACACATCCTGTTACAACAAATGTTTACGGTTTGTTTACAGCCAAAATTGGAATGGGCTCACCTGTTTCCGGAACCTTTTCAACAGTAAACTGGGGAAGTGGGGATAAATATTTGGAAGTAGAAGTGAATGATGGTAGTGGTTTTGTATCAATGGGAGCAAGTCAGATGATGAGTGTTCCATATGCATTGTATTCTCAGTTTTCAGCTAATGGTCCAACCGGAGCTACCGGTCCGGCATCTACAGTTGTTGGTCCAACCGGTCCAACCGGAATTGGTGCAACAGGTGCCACTTCAACAATCGCTGGTCCAACAGGTGTTACAGGTCCAACCGGAGCAGGATTAACCGGAGCAACGGGAGCTACAGGTGTTGATGGACCTATCGGACCAACAGGTGTTACCGGGGTAACTGGAGCGACAGGAATTGGTTCAACCGGTTCAACCGGAGTAACAGGATTAACCGGATTAACAGGTTTAACCGGAGCAACCGGTGCCGTTGGTCTAACCGGAGCAACCGGAGCAACCGGCTCTACAGGTGCAATTGGCGATCAATATGCAACATCTTCGATCACATCAATGTTCATTGCATTAGGTGCTCAAACATTTGCAGTTTCATCCGGTTTGGCATATTCAATTGGTCAGACAGTAATAATTGCAAACTCACCTACTAATCAAATGATCGGTACAATTACTTCCTATTTAACTGGGACAGGAGTAATGCAAGTGACAGTTACAAGTATTTTAGGTTCAGGGAGTTTTGCCAGTTGGTCAGTTAATTTAAACGGAGCACCTGGTCCGGCTGGTCCGGCAGGACCTACTGGTTCCACCGGGCTTTCTGGAGCAACTGGTGCTACAGGATTAACAGGAGTAACTGGTGCTACAGGAGTTGGAACAACTGGTGCAACCGGAACAGCAGGAGCAGTTGGAGCAACAGGAGCAACTGGTGCTACAGGATTAACAGGAGTAACGGGTGCTACAGGAGTTGGAACAACTGGTGCAACCGGAACAGCAGGAGCAGTAGGGGCAACAGGAACAACGGGTGCTACCGGATTAACGGGTGCTACAGGTTCAGCAGGAACGGCTGGTGCTGTTGGTGCAACCGGAGCTGCAGGAACAGCTGGCGCTATTGGTGCAACCGGAGCGACTGGATTTTTGACAACAGGTGCAGCTGCAGGAAATACACCTTATTGGAATGGAACATCCTGGGTTGTTAATAGCAGTAATATTTTTAATAACGGTGCAAATGTGGGGATAGGTTCAACCAGTCCTTTACAACTGTTGACACTTTCACAACCAACAACAACTTCTTTTCGTTTAGAACGATCGAATGCAACTGCTTTCGACTGGGAAGTAATAGCTGATAACTTAGGTTTTCATTTGAATGGCGGTGCAGATGGAACTGCAGCAACTTTGACATCTTTTTTTAATATTGATGGATTAGGAAGAGTAGGTGTAGGAACAAATACTCCGGTTGCTTCTGCATTGTTAGAGATGGTTTCAACAAGTAAAGGTATTTTGATTCCACGTATGACATCAGCACAAAGACTTGCCATTGCAAGTCCCGTAACTGGATTATTAGTGTATGATCTTGCTGGTCAGTTTTATTATTACAATGGAAGTGCATGGGTAAGCATCTCCTCAGGAACGGCTGTAACATCCGTAACAGCATCTGCGCCAATTATCAGTTCAGGTGGAACAGCTCCTGTTATTTCAATGGCGAGCTCAGGTGTAACTCCGGGTGTATATGGAAGTGCGGCTCAAATACCGACTTTTACAGTAGATGTTTTTGGTCGTTTGACTTCGGCCTCAACTTCGGCAATTACAGGTTTATTACCTGCGGGGATAAGCGGACAAACTTTATATAATAATGCAGGTGTTTGGACAGCTTCAAGTAATTTATTTAATAATGGAACAAGTGTAGGAATCGGCACAACAATTCCTGGTGCAGGATTAGTTGTTTCCGGATCTTCAATGTGGCAATCTGCAATAGGTATTGAAAATACCGGAGGGGGGACAGAATGGAGGATAGGATCAGATGTTGACGGAGGATTAAAAATTGTAAAAATTCCCGGTGCAACCATTACTGCTATGTCTATTGAATCAAGTGCTGGAAAAGTAACATTAAATAGTCTGGCACCCGGAGGAACAGTTGTCGCGAGTGCTGCAGGATTACTTTCGGTAGTAGCCGGTTCACCATTAACAAGCACCGGAACGGCAAATTATATTCCCAAATGGAATGCAGGAGGTACAGGACTTACTTCTACTTCTTTGCTATTTGATAACGGAACAACCCTTGGTATTGGTACCGCTACCCCAACAGGACCGGGAAAATTACATGTGTATCAAAATACAACTGCTTCCGGTCCACTATCTTATTTCGAATATCAAACATCAACAAATAGTGCTGGAATAAATGCTTCGGTTTATGCTAACGGAAGTGGTTCAGGAACAGCAAATGTTTTTGGAACCTATTCAAATGCAAATGCATCCGGAACAGGAAATGCTATTGGAGTAGAGGCTTATGGGTCATCTATAAACGGAAATGCCAAAGGAGTTGAAGGTGTTGCTTCCTCCACAGGTACAGGTGTTGCTTTCGGTGTATTTGGTAATGCATCCGGTTCATTAACAGATAATTGGGCAGGTTATTTTAATCAAGGAAATGTATATGTACAAAATAAAGTAGCTATCGGAACCACATTATTCACTCCCACCGGAGTTTTGCATGTGAAAGGTGCAAACTGGAATTCAAATTCGGTAATTATTGAAGGTGATAATGCTGCTGCTGGTGCTTCCATTCGATTTAATGCAGGATCAAGAGTTTTTGATATCATTGGTAGTACGGGTACCGGTGCAGCATTAGGTGCTGGAGCTTTTGGAATTTGGGACAATACCGGAAGTGCTTACCGTTTTACAATCTCTCCAACCGGAAATATTGGTATAGGAGTTAACACAGCAACCCAAAAATTAGATGTAGCTGGTAATGTTACCATTCCGGCAGCAAATGATTATATGTATGGAACGGCAAAGACAGACTATTACGGAGTTTCTGCTGCAGGATTTGGTTTGACTGGTTCTAATGCTGCTGAAGTAATAGGTGGATTTACCACTGGAAATTCAAAATGGGTAACTGGTGGGATAGCAGGAACATCAACTACATTGTCTGCTCCTGTAAATTTCCCTAACGGTGCTATAATTACAGGGATTATAGCTACTGTTATTGATTCAGATGCTGCCTACGAAGTTTCACTTGATTTGGTTAGAACCACTTCTGCTTCTACGATTGTAACAACGGTTGCAAGCACTTCTGCATCAGGTGTTGCATTCGCTGTCGGAACAACTACTCTAACCTCATCTCCATCGGTAACAATTGATAATAGCATTTATAGTTACTATTTAAGATTTAATACAAAGCAAGCAAACACCAGTCTGCGAATTTTAAATGTATTAATCACCTATACCGTTACTAACGCAGACTAATTCTATTTAAACTATTTTGAATTATTTATATAAAATGAAAAGATCTATTCTAATGATTTCATTTGCGCTTTTAAGTTTATTCGGCTTTGCGCAAGCACCACCACAAGGTATCAATTATCAAGCAGTTGCCCGCGATAACGCTGGAGCTGCTTTAATAACGACTTCTTTAACTGCGAGATTCAGTATTCATGATCTTACAGCAGCGGGGGCTGTTGTATACCAGGAAACACATGCTGTCACTACAAATGTATATGGTTTGTTTACAGCCAAAATTGGAATGGGAATACCTGTTTCAGGAACATTTTCGACTGTTAATTGGGGAAGTGGGGATAAATATTTGGAAGTAGAAGTGAATGATGGGAGTGTTTTTGTATCAATGGGCGCAAGTCAGATGATGAGTGTTCCCTATGCTTTTTATGCCGCGAATGGTCCGGTCGGTGCGACTGGTCCTGTATCTACTGTTCCCGGTCCAACTGGTCCGACCGGTGCTGGTTTAACAGGTGCTACCGGTGCAACAGGTGTTGATGGAGTAACCGGTGCAACAGGCGCTATTGGAGCAACAGGCGCTGGATTAACTGGTGCCACAGGAATAACAGGTCCAACCGGTGCTAATGGTGCAACCGGAATTGGTTCAACCGGTCCAACTGGATTAACAGGAGCAACAGGAGTTACAGGTTCTACCGGTATAGCAGGATCAACGGGTTCTGCCGGTGCAACAGGTCCTACCGGATTAACAGGAACAACTGGCACAGCTGGTACTGTTGGGGCAACAGGCGCAACAGGATCTGCAGGGATAGTAGGCGCAACTGGTGCTGTTGGTGCAACAGGTTTAACAGGTGCAACAGGCGCAACAGGAGTTACAGGTTCTACCGGTATAGGAGGATCAACGGGTTCTGCCGGTGCAACAGGTCCTACCGGATTAACAGGAACAACTGGCACAGCTGGTACTGT
>JBILYL010000033.1:0-14687 GCA_044377775.1 Bacteroidia bacterium | reverse complement strand
GCTGCACACCTTCACCTGAAACGTCACGTGTAATAGAAGGATTATCACTTTTACGGGCAATCTTGTCGATCTCATCAATAAATACGATACCCCTTTCAGCGGCTGCCACATCAAAATCTGCAGCTTGTAATAAACGGGATAAAATACTTTCCACATCTTCACCAACGTAACCCGCTTCAGTTAAAACGGTAGCATCAGCGATACAGAAAGGAACATTCAATACTTTTGCAATGGTGCGTGCAAGCAATGTTTTACCTGTACCTGTTTCACCGATCATGATCACATTCGACTTATCAACCTCTATTTCGTCTTTTGTAGTCGTCTTTGTCTGTGTTAAGATCAACCGTTTATAATGATTATAAACCGCAACAGAAAGTACTTTTTTAGCTTCATCCTGCCCGATAACGTATTCATCCAGGTGATTTTTAATTTCAATAGGCTTTAACAATTGAACGGCAGTGAAAGTGGAGGAGTTCTTTGAACCAATTTCATCCTTTACAATAGTTTGTGCCTGCGTAACACAATGATTACAGATGTGCCCGGTAATACCGGCAATCAATACATCCGTATCTTTTTTTGTGCGTCCGCAAAACGAACATTTAATATCTTTTTCTTCTTTGGCCATTTTTTATTCTTATTTGTGCGAATTAGATTTCTCCGCTTCGGTCGAAAAGACATGCTTAGGAGCATTGTCTTTAAAAACAAAGAGTCAGAGTTTTATTGATTCTCTAACTCTTTATTTTTTATTTTAACAATCATCCAATTTTCAAATTTTTCAATTTTCAAATTAATTTTATTTCGATTTGGTTAACACCTCATCAACCATACCGTATGCTTTTGCTTCCTCAGCAGTCATCCAATAATCACGATCACTGTCTGCCCATACTTTTTCATATGTTTGACCGCTGTGATTCGCGATAATGTCGTATAGTTCTTTCTTTAATTTTTGAATTTCACGTGCTGTGATCTCAATGTCAGAAGCTTGTCCTTCTGCTCCGCCCAATGGCTGGTGAATCATTACACGTGCATGTTTTAATGCCGCTCGTTTTCCTTTAGCACCTGCGCACATCAATACAGCACCCATTGATGCAGCCATTCCTGTACAGATGGTCGCAACATCAGGAGTGATGTATTGCATTGTGTCATAAATACCTAAACCAGCATACACTGAACCACCCGGACTGTTTAAATAGATCTGTATGTCTTTTTTACCATCTACAGATTGTAAAAACAACAACTGAGCCTGAATAATATTAGCAACCTGATCGTCAATACCTGTCCCTAAGAAAATTACACGATCCATCATTAAACGTGAAAAAACGTCCATTTGAGTAACATTTAACTGACGTTCCTCAATGATATAAGGCGTAACATTAGAAATGTTATGTTTTGTGTAAGAATCAAATGTGTTTCCGCTGATTCCTTTGTGCTTTACAGCATATTTTCTGAATTCGTTGTTATTAAACATATGTTTTAGTTTAAAGTTAAATAGTTGAATGTTTATTGTTTAAAAATACAAACAAATAACAGACCTAAAAAATTTTATTGACGATTTGGCAGTTTATGCTTTTTTAAAGAAATCGTCATAAGCAACTTCCTTATTTTCCAATGTAAATTTGGTTTTAAATAAAGTCATTACTTTTTGTCCGTATAATTTCTCATACAATTTCTTTGCCTCTTCTTGATTAGAAAGAACGCGCTGAGCTGTCTGAGTTAACTCCTCTTCCCCCATGTCACCCTGTCCCATTTGTGCGAACTGCTGAAGGATCAACTCTTTGGTGTGTTCGACCACTTCTTCGTTCGTTACCTGAATTTCATTATCCTTGATGATCTTGTTCTCAATCAATTGCCATTTCAAACCCTTTGAATAATTATCAAACTCAGCGTCCACCTGCTCAAAAGTAACCGGTTTTTCATTTGCTGCAACGATCCATCTTTTTAAGAATGCAGTAGGCAGATCAAAGTTGATCTTATTCATTAAGTGTTCAACCACATCGTTATAGAATTTGCGTTCGGTGTCGTTTACAAACATATTCGCTAATTCATCTTTGATCTTTGCTTTAAATTCTTCTTCGCTGGTTACATTTCCTTCACCATAGATCTTATTGAAAAACTCCTGATTGATTTCCGCAGCTGCTAAACGGCTGATTCCTTTCACAGTGAACTGTAGTTTAGAATGCAATGCTTCAGCCTGCTCCTTATCAATACCTAATAAAGCAGCAAGATCGACCGCATTTTCGGCTAATTTCTGAGCCTCTAAAACAACCTTGTCATCTTTTTTCAATCCGATCAATGCTTTCTTTGTTGCCTCGTCTTTCACTCGGTCCAAAAACAAAGAACCAGTTTTAAAAACGCCACCGGCAAGGATCTCGCCATTCGCATCCAATTCAACAAAATCACCGTTCAACAAGTCGGTATCTTCTGAAACGTCAACATTTTCAACCTTCCCGTATCGTTTTGCAATATCGGTCATATATTTGTTCACCAATTCATCATCAACCTTCACCGTTTGATAGGTAAATTTATCTTTGGGAGAAAGTTCCACATTAAATTTAGGAGCGAGACCCATTTCATAGAGGAATTCAAATTCCTGTTGATTATCCCAATCGATAATACTATCTGCTTTAGGCAATGGATTACCTAAAACTTCAATTTTATTTTCGTTTAAATATTTATATAATGAATCATTCAATAATTTATTGATCTCGTCAACCATCACTGATTTACCGTACATTTTTTTGATCATGCCGCTTGGCACTTTACCCGGACGAAAACCAGGAATAGAAGCTTTTTTCTGATAATCTTTCAGGGCAGTTTCAACTTTTGGCAAATAATCACTTGCAACCACTTTCACCTTTAATACTGCGTTTAATTCATCAATGTTTTCTTGAATAATGTTCATTGTAATTTTATATTTAATGAATAATTAATTGTGCTACTTTTTTAAGGGACACAAAAATAAGAATTTTATAGGATTTCAGGTATTTTTTGGCACAAAAAAAGTCCCGTTTTTATTAAAAAACGGGACTTTTTAGGTAAATTATAGATGATTATAATTATGCTAATCTTACGTTTACAGCATTTAAACCTTTTTTGCCTTCTTGAACTTCAAAAAGAACTTCGTCATTCTGACGGATTTCTTCTTTCAATCCTGACACGTGAACAAAAAATTCTTCACCTGAGTCATTTGCTTTAATAAAACCAAATCCTTTTGTTTCATTAAAAAACTTTACAATTCCATTTTTCATTTTTGATAATAATATTTTGATTAATAATTAGTGCAAAGATACACTAAATAAATGGGAATGGGCGAAATATTTTATTTTTTACCTTCGCAACTGCAACAAAAGATAGCAAATCCCTAGCCTAAGTAGTCTTTTCGGCCTCTTAACCTGCTCAGATTTGCGTTAATATATTTTTAAGTGGGCAATAAAGAGCCCTAAATTCGTCTTGAATATTGAATACTGTACATAATTTCACGCTGTTTCTCTTCAACAAGCTCCTTTTGCTTTCGAATTGGTTATATTCGCCTATCCTTTTTTAGAATCATAACAATAGAATGGTAAGAAACACCCTTTATTTCATTTTACTAATTATCTGTTCGTTGGGCAGAACTGTTTTAAGTGCACAACAAAGCAAGACAGACTCACTGCTTACCCTCTTAAGCAAGGACAAAGAAGACACCACGAAACTGATTCATCTTTACAACTTAAGCGATGAATTCGAAACGGCACACAACTTCACTGATGGGATAAAATATGGCGAACGATCAATCACATTTGCTGACCATCTTTTAATTACAGAAAAAAAAGAAAGCATAAAAAAAACCATTCTGAAATACAAAGCCAAATCATTTCACAATATTGGAATTATATATTATGAACAAGGAAATTATTCGGAAGCATTAAAAAACAACATTGCTGCATTAAATATAAGAGAATCCATCGGTGATAAAAACAGTGCCGCTACCTCCTATAACAATATCGGAAATATTTATATTTATCAAGGTAATTATCCTGAAGCTTTAAAAAATTACTTTGCGTGTTTAAAAATAAAGGAAGAAATCGGAGATAAAAAAAACATTGCATATTCTTTAAACAACATCGGGGTCGTTTATCAGTATCAAGGAAATTATCCGGAGGCGTTAAAAAATCATTATGCTGCTTTAAAAATCAGAGAAGGTATAGATGACAAAAACGGTATTGCCGACTCCTATAATAATATCGGTATGATTTCAGAGGAGTTGGGCGAAATGTCAAAAGCATTAAAAAACTATTCCTTAGCCTTAAAAATAAGAGAAGAAATAAACGACCAACAAGGAGTTGCAGCGGCTTACATTAATATTGGAAATGTATTTACCAAGCAAGGCAATTATCCTGAGGGATTAAAAAATTACTTAGCTGCCTTAAAAAAGGAAGAAGCAATTGAAGACAAAACAGGAATGACGGCTTCACTTTTGAATATTGGATTTGTATTTACAAAACAAAAAAAATACAATGAAGCTCAAAATTATTTCCTTAAAGCCAGAAACTTTGCTTTAGACTTTGGAGGAAAGGCTCACCTAAAAGAAGTGTATAGCGGATTAACCCAAATAGATAGTGCCAGAGGCAACTTTAAAGGCGCCTATGAAAACCATAAGAACTATATCCTTTACAGCGACAGCCTTAATAACGAAGAAACTCGAAAAAAGACAATTCAGAGTCAGATGACCTTTGATTTTGAGAAGAAAGAAGCGATAGCTGTTGCAGAACATAAAAAGGAAATGGAAAACCAAGACGCTATTGCAGAAGAAAAGAGCAGAAAGCAGAAATTAGTTATTGCGTTTGTCATTGCCGGATTATTATTGGTTTTGATTTTTGCAGGATTTATATTCAGATCATTAAGACTTACCCGAAAACAAAAAGATATTATTGAACAACAAAAGAATATTGTGGAGGAACAAAAAGCAGAAGTGGAACAGCAAAAAAATCTGGTCGAAGAACATCAAAAAGAAATTATTGATAGTATCACTTATGCGAGAAGAATTCAGAGAGCATTATTGCCTCCTGAAAATTACATTGAGAAAAACATGAATCGATTAAGAAAAAATGAATAAAAAAAGGAGCTCATTTCTGAACTCCTTTTTGTGCGGATGAAGGGACTCGAACCCCCACGCCTTGCGGCACCAGATCCTAAGTCTGGCGCGGCTGCCAATTACGCCACATCCGCATATTTATTTTCAATAAAAAAGGTAATCTAAACTTTAATTGTCGCATCTGCGGTTTTTGCTACATCGCAAAAAATGCCACATCCGCATATTTATTTTCAATAAAAAAGGTAATCTAAACTTTAATTGTCGCATCTGCGGTTTTTGCTACATCGCAAAAAATGCCACATCCGCATATTTATTTTCAATATAAAAGGTAATCTATTCTCTCACTTCTGAGGCTTTTGCTTAATCGCAAAAAAATGCCACATCCTCATTTAATATTCAATCGAACGGCAAAGATATGATTTTTATTAAATTGACGCATTGTTTTTTACTTTTTTTAAATTCAGAACCTTTTTATTTGTTTTAGCGTTAAATGAAAGGATAAAACTCTCACTACTCCTCTCTTTATGAAACAAATTCTCTCTTTTTTTTCATTTTCCATTTTTTTATTAACCGGATATTCCCAGACAAACATCAAGACAGACTCGCTCCTCAAGGCATTCGAGATTGCGAAAGAAGATACTTTGAAGGTGAAAATTCTCAATCAAATTAACACCGAATATAGCAATAAGGGTGAATTCGAAAAAGGGATGGAATATTCTATAAAAGCCCTAGGGATCGCACAGGGATCAAAAGACACCATCGGAATTGGTGAAAGCTATAATAATATTGGCAATAACTTCCTGCGTTTGGGCAAATATGACAGATCCCTCGAAAACTTATTACTTGCCATTAAAAGTTACGAATCCATCAACTATAAAAAAGGCATAGGAAACTGTAAAGTAGGTGTTGGTGTTATCTATTATTATCAAAAAGATTTCGATAAAGCAATTGCGTATTACAGTCAGGCTATTGTACTTTACAAAAGTGTCAACCATAAAAAAGGGGTAAGCAGCTGTTATAATAATGTGGGTGAAATCTACCGACTTCAAAAAAAACATGCCCTTGCTTTAGAATGTTTTAAAGAGTCGTTATCGATGTGCGAAGAGCTGAACAATAAAAAAGGAATAGCCGGCTCATTAGGCAATCTGGGGAATGTGTATTATGATCTTAAAAATTACAGCAAAGCACTCGACTTCTACACGCAGTCGGTCAAAATAAAAAAAGAGATCAATAACAAACAAGGATTAGCACTAACACTGAATAATATTGGCTCAATTTATATTATCAAAAAAGAGTTTGATAGAGCAAATGATTATTCGACACAAAGTCTGGAATTGGCTATATCCATTGATTCAAAAGAAGATATCAAACAAGCTTATAAGAACCTGTCCGAAATTAATTACAAACAAGGAAATTATAAAACAGCATACGATTTCAGCGAATTATACAACAATATCAAAGACTCCTTATTTCAAACAAGAAGCACCGAAGAAGTGCACGAAATGCAAACTAAATATGATACAGAAACCAAGGAACTAGAGATCAAGTCACTGGAAAAGGATAAAGCATTAAGTAATACAATGTTTGAACAAGAAAAAAAATCGAAATACATCTTCGCTTTATTTTCTTTATTGGTAGTCCTAATTGGTATTATACTCTTAAAAGGTTATAGAGGCAAACAAAAAATCAATCGTTTATTGGAACATAAAAATCATGAAATTGAGAAACAAAAAATAATAGTTGAAGAAAAAAACAAGGACATTACCGATAGTATCCGCTATGCTCAAAGAATTCAAGAAGCGACTCTCCCCCCTGATGAACTAACCCAAAATCTGCTACCACAATCGTTTATTTTATACAAACCGAAAGACATCGTTAGCGGTGATTTTTATTGGATAGAGCAATGGGGAAAACAAATACTGGTTGCCGCTGTTGACTGCACAGGACATGGTGTGCCGGGAGCATTTATGAGCATTGTTGCTGCCAATTTATTGAACGAAGCAGTAATTGAACACGGTCTTACTCAACCAGCAGCGATTTTAAACAGTGTTAGAAAAGGACTAGGGAAGATTCTTAGAAAAAAACAAGATGATTCTCAGGTAAAAGACGGCATGGATGCAGCACTTGTTTCCATTAATTTTCAGGAACTGAAAATGGAATTTTCAGGAGCATATAATCCACTTTGGATGATTAGGTCAAACGAACTGATAGAAACAAAGGCAGATAAAACACCAATTGGCGTGGGAATGCATGACGAAGATAAGCCATTTACAAACCATACAATTGAACTACAAAAAGGGGATTGCATTTATTTATTTACAGATGGCTATGCCGACCAATTCGGAGGGGAAAAAGGTAAGAAATTCAAATACAGCAATTTAAAGGAAATGCTCTTAAAAAATCACCAGTTACCAATGTCGGAACAAAAAGAAAAATTAGATCAAACGATCGAGAACTGGAAGGGAAACCTCGAACAGGTAGACGACATACTAATTATCGGGATTCAAATTTAAATCGCATACAACATATCAACAGCCGTTGATAACATAATTAGCAAGCATTTAAATAATGTTTTATTTTTGTTGTAGAATATACATTATGTTGACGATCGACCCCAAAGAAGTTTCAATACCTGTTTTACACAGCTACCTGCTGGGTGCCGTTGCCCCCCGCCCTATCGCATTTGCCAGCACAATTGATAAAAATGGAAATCCGAATTTAGCTCCTTTTAGTTTCTTCAATGTTTTTAGCGCCAATCCTCCTATTGCAATATTTTCTCCTGCAAGAAGCGGAAGAACGGGAATTACAAAACATACCTACAACAATGTAAAGGAAGTTCCTGAAGTTGTTATAAACATGGTAAGCTACGATATGGTGCAGCAGATGAGCCTTGCAAGTACCGAGTACCCTGAAGGAACAAATGAGTTTACAAAAGCTGGATTTACACAACTTGCATCAGAAAGAGTAAAACCATTTCGTGTAAAAGAGTCACCTGCACAGCTCGAATGCATTGTAAAAGAAGTGATTGAACTTGGTGACAAAGGTGGTGCGGGAAACCTGATCATCTGCGAGGTGGTATTAATACATATCAGCGAAAACGTACTTGACGCCAATAAACAAATAGACCCGAATAAAATGGATCTGGTAGCCCGAATGGGTGGAAACTGGTATAGCAGAACAAACGGAAGCGCCTTGTTCGAAGTTGCAAAACCACTCTTAAATTTAGGGATTGGTGTTGATCAACTTCCTGATTTTATCCGCAACTCAACCGTTTTGACGGGAAACAATTTAGGACAACTTGGTAATATCGAGAAAATACCTTCCGAAATGGACGTAATTGCTTACAAAAATTCAGGTGCAATCAATGAGGCTTTTGAAATATATGGCAAAAACCTGGATCGCCTGGAGGATCATTTACACCATATTGCAAAAGGATTGTTAGACAACAATAAAGTGGAAGAAGCTTGGAAGGTTTTACTATCTTTCCATCATTAATACGAATCAATTAAAGTAATAACTATATAAATAAAAGCAAAATGGACATCACAGGGATCTTAAAAGTAAAAAGCGAAGCGCAACAAGTATCTGAAAAATTCAAAAAAAGAGAATTTGTTTTAACAGACAATTCTTCTCAATATCCTCAACACTTTTCGTTTCAACTAACGCAGGATAAATGCAACTTAATTGACAACTACGCTGTTGGAGCTGAAATTAAAGTTCATTTTAATTTACGTGGCCGCGAATGGACGAGCCCGAAGAATGAAGTAAAATATTTCAATACACTAGAAGCATGGAGAATTGAAGGAAGCACTGCTGGTTCAAGTAACGCTACTTCTAACGACATGAGTGGTGTTGCTGAAACATTTACTGCTGCTACGCAAGAAGATGATCTTCCTTTCTAAGGAATACTAAACACAAAAAGAAAGCGTCATACAATTTTTGTATGACGCTTTCTTTTTTTTACTTACCTATTTATTAATACATGATCTGATCATCATCCACGGATTTTGTATCCAATGAATCGCGCAAACCATTACCTAAAAGAACGAATGCTAATACCATAAACATAATTGCCATTCCGGGAAGGAAAGCAAGGTAAGGAGCATCTCCAATAATATATCCGCGATGTGCATTGATCATTGCACCCCAGGAAGCAGTAGGTGGCTGTGCTCCGATTCCAAGAAAGCTCAATCCTGCTTCAATTAATATAGCAGAAGCAAAGTTAGCCGCAGAAATAACAATCACTGGTCCCATTACATTCGGTAATACATGTCGCATGATGATCCTGTAATTTGTAAATCCGAGTGCTCGTCCTGCTTCAATAAATTCTTTTTCACGCAAACTCATAACTTGTCCGCGAATTACGCGCGCCACTTCAACCCACATCGTCAAACCAACGGCAACAAAAACCTGCCAAAAGCCCTTACCTAATGCAAGCGTAATGGCTATTACTAGTAATAATGTAGGTATTGACCAAACTACGTTAATAATCCAAATGATCACATCATCCACTCTTCCTCTATAAAATCCAGCTAAAGCACCCATCAAAATCCCGATCACGACAGAAATAAAAACAGAAACAAATCCAACAGAAAATGAAACGCGGGTACCGATAATCAACCTGCTCAACAAATCTCTCCCGGCAGGATCGGTACCTAAAATATACTTGCGGGTAACTATATAATTCTTCTCAACTTCTGCACGTAATTCAACTACTGTTTTTCTGATCTTGGTATCGCTGCCAAACTCATAAAACTCGGTATACCCTTCTTCTACATTATTAACAATGGGAGTATTGTAATCAATCGCATAAACGGCATCCGCCAAGTTGTATTTAATATCTGTCCCTTGCCGTTTTTCATCACCTGTATATTCACGAACAACAATATCATTTCCTTCAAAATGATAATCAGAAAATGGAATCGATCTGAAATCACTCACTTCACCATAGATCATTTTAGTGAAAACATTTACGGCATGTGTCGGCTCATTTTTACGGGTGCGCAACATTTTTATTTCAAATCCGGGTGGTTTCTTAGAAAGCTCCAGCAATTGATCGTTAGCATCGGGAGTAGAATCAGGTGTAATAGCAAACCCAAGAATGGCCATGATCATGCATAATATAATCACGACCAAACCGAATATCGACAGCTTGTTTTTTTTCAAGCGCTGCCAGGCGAAGTAGGAAAGGGAGTGAGAATATGAATCTTCTTTTTTAGACATTCGTTAATTTGTTTTGCGACCTTTCCATTCGTATTTCCCTACTGAACCTATAAAACCAAACAAAACAACATAAATCATATAAATGATTTGTTCGGGTATGAATAACAATAAAAAACGTTTCTTATTAAAGAAAGATGCGGATAAAAATAATAACAAAAAGTCAATAAAGCATTTAATTCCGAAAAGAATAAGACAAATTTCTATGAAAAACGGATAAACGGTACTGTTTTTCAAGCAAATAGTGCCCAAAAGTGGCGCAAAGACAAGATAAAAGTTAAAAAGATAAATAAGTAATGCCACAGCTTTCGTTTCCGTGTTCAAGGCTAAAAAACCTTTTGAAGCCCATCTTTTACGCTGCTGAAAAAAAGCGTTGATTGTATTTACAGCATTTGTATAAACAATCGTCTCTTTGCTTTTCAAAAAAAGCACTCCTTCAGGATAACTCTTTTTAATCTTATACATCAACAAAACATCATCCCCGGAGGCTTTTTCATCTGTTATTGAATAACCACCCACCTCATTAAAAACCTCTTTTTGATAACACAGATTTGCACCATTACACATTATTGCCTTCGAATAATACAGAGATGCTCCGCCACAAGCCATCAATGCCATAAACTCCAGACTTTGCATTTTCTCAAATAAACTATTTTCCTTCCTGAATGCCACTGGTGCAACAATCATCTTCGCCTCTGTTTTAACATAAAATGAAACAAAGGATGCCAGCCAGTTTGTTTCCATTTCACAGTCAGCATCCGTTGTAACGATCAGTTTTCCTTTTGCAATCGATATAGCGAAAGTAACGGCCTGTTTTTTCCCAATGAGATTAGCTTGTAATTGTGCGCATTTTATTTGAGGATATTTCTCCGCGTAAGCTGAAACAATTTTAAACGTTGAATCTTCCGAATGATCATCAACAATTATCAGTTCAAACATTTCGGAGGGATAATTTTGTGCCAGAACCGCATCGATACAGCGTGCAATATATTTCTCTTCGTTCCGGGCTGCAACAATTACGCTTACAAAAACAGATACATCTGAAATCGATCTCTCTTCTTTCGTTTTTATCCAGGCAAAGCAATAGCTTGCTATCAAAAGAAGATAGAGTGAACCTAAAACGATACCCATCAATAAAACAAATGCCAACAAAAATTCCATTTTATCTTTTAAAAAATTTCAACTGCCATATAAAAGGTGAACCGAACACTGCAGGAACTGCAAGGTTAATGATCCATAAAAAAAGTGATGCTGCCAAAATGGAAGAGTTTGCTGAAGAAATAGTTCCAAAAAAACATACAGCAACCCCCGCTCTCACAGCAATTTCAGTAAGTGCAAATGTCGGAATTGCAGATGTAACAAAAAAAGTAAGTGCAATTAATGAAAACAGAATTACAGTCTCTCCATTGATTCCGAAGAGCCTGAGTGCAAAATAATATTGAAATGAAAAAACAATATACCGAATGATGGATAAACAAAATACTGCATTCAATTCTTTTAGTGTATAGCGTTTGAATGTCTTAATGTATTTCGCAATTGTCAGAAAGAGGATCTTTCTCTTTATAATAACAAAAACGATGATAACCACAAGAGCAATTAAAACTAACAGAAGAAGAAAAAGAAAATCTTCAGAAAAAAATTGTTGCAGGTCAAAAAAATCAAAATACTTTTTTTCCAGAATAAAAAAACCAAGAATACCAGCCAGCATCGTGACAAAGAGTTGCATCAAACTACCGATCAAACTTCTTATCGTTGCTTGAATTTTGTCAGCCTTTTCTAAAAAAAAAACCCGTCCCGCAAACTCACCTACTCTATTAGGGGTAAAAATACTAACGGTAACTCCCGAAAAAACAGCCTTTAGAGAAGCAGAAAAAGTAATCTTCTCCAGAGGTGCGATCAGCAGTTTCCATTTTATTGCCTCCAAACTCCAATTTAAAAACATGAACAAAATTATTGCAATTGTAAAAAAACTGTTTTCTGCTGAAAATAACACTGGTAAGTCAAAATCCACAGAATTATCTGTGAGCCTTTTCCAGATAAAATAAAATGAAAAAAATAAAATAGCAATCTTTATAAAAAGACTTATAACTTTGTAGAAAGGCTTATTTTCAAGTACGTTCATTCTTCAACAATATTAGCAAAAAGAGTGCGTACTATCACGAATGAAAGACGAATCTTAGACAAAAATACGAATTAGCAATCGTGAACACAACCGACAAAATAATACTGGGAATCGATCCGGGAACTAATATCCTGGGATACGGACTTATTCATGTGAAAGGCACGAAGATGGAACTTATTGTAATGGGTGTATTGCGGCTTGAAAAAATAAAGGATCCTGCATTAAAACTGAAAAAAATTTTTGAACGGGTTGTTTCTTTGATCGAAGAATATAAACCGGAAGAGCTGGCGATCGAAGCACCATTTTTCGGCAAAAATGTACAATCCATGTTAAAGCTTGGCAGAGCTCAAGGCGTAGCAATTGCAGGCGCTTTATCAAGAGATTTGACAGTAAATGAATATTCTCCAAAAAAGATAAAGCAGTCCATTACGGGAAGTGGTAATGCGTCAAAAGAGCAGGTCGCTGCGATGCTGAAGACATTATTAAATTTTAAAGAAACTCCGGAATTTTTAGATGCCACTGATGGATTAGCCGCTGCTGTTTGTCATCATTTCCAACGAAAACCCGGCACTGCAACAAAATCCTATACAGGCTGGAAGGCCTTCCTGGCAGAGAATCCTGATAAAAAAGGTTAAGAATTACAACTTCGCTTTAATCTTTTCAGCAACAGCGCTTAACTCTTCGGGGGTCGGTTTTATTTTCGGCTGAGTAAAATTCACATCGTTAGCAGTGTTCATCGGTACCAAATGAATATGAGCATGTGGAACTTCCAGCCCAATCACAGCAACCCCGATGCGCTTACAAACAATTGCTGCCTTTTGAGCTTTTGCAATTTTTTTTGCAAACAGCATCATTGCCGAAAGTTCAGCATCTTCTATATCAAAAATGTAGTCTGTTTCTTTCTTCGGAACTACTAAAACGTGTCCGTGTACAAGCGGAAAAACATCCAAAAAAGCTAAAAACTGATCTGTTTCAGCAATTTTGTAACAAGGGATTTCTCCGGTAATTATTTTAGTAAAAATACTTGACATGATTTTATCGGGAAAGTTCAACAATTTCAAACTTCATTACTCCGGAAGGAACGGTAATGTCGGCCATGTCGCCCACTTTTTTACCTAAAAGTCCTTTACCAATAGGAGAATCTACAGAAATCTTTCCGGCTTTGAGATCAGCCTCATTCTCTGCTACAAGCGTATATGTCATTGTTGCTCCTGTTGCCACATTTTTGATTTTCACTTTCGAAAGAATAAGCACTTTCGTCATATCCAGTGTAGATTCATCAATTAAACGTGCATTACTCAACACCTCTTCCATTTTAGAGATCTTAAGCTCTAATAATCCTTGCGCTTCCTTAGCTGCGTCATATTCAGCATTTTCGGATAGATCGCCTTTATCTCTTGCTTCCGCAATCTGTTTCGAAATATAAGAACGATCGTGCACCTTTAATTGGTGTAATTCTTCCTTTAGTTTCTTTAATCCTTCTTCAGTAAAATAAGAAATTGACATGGTTAAATGTGTTGGTTAAAATAAAAAAGAATCCCGCATTGCTGCGGGACTCTTTTACAATACAAATATAATAAAATTTATTTACAAGTTGATACGTGCTCCGATAGAGTGAGTTCCTTGGAAAGGATCTGTCGCTCTGTAAGAATAATCTAAACCAAAAGTTGATTTGTTTTTACCGAAAGGAATTTCAACAGTAAAACCTGCACTTGGTCCAGTGAAAACAGTTGTTCTTTCATCCTTGTTTCTGATATCTTTCTCATGGCAATAACCAACGCGAACCATCAACATGTTTTTCCAAGCATACTCCAAACCAATTTTCAAGTGATTTTTCTCAAAAGAGTTGGACGTAAAAGCACCCATTGCAGTGATTCTATGCGTTTTCATTGAAACACTGTCTTTCTTTAAATAGAAATCGTATCCACCACCAATATTAAGCAATGAAGGTAATTCGAACTGAGCAGTTCTGTTTTCAACAGTATAAGTTGTTCCAACAGTACTTCCCGGAATCTCAGCTTTCATAGATAAACCATCACCGCTGAACTTCATGCGGGGTCCAACATTTTTCAAAGAGATACCAAATTTGATTTGGTTGTATTTTCCTGAAACGTATTGAATACCTGCATCAAAAGCAATACCTCTTGCACTAACGTTAGCTGTTTTTTCAGAAATAACTCTTAAGGTTAAGCCACCATAGATATTATCAGAAAATCCTTTTGCATAAGACAAACCGATGTTAACAAACTGAGGTGAAAAAGTACCAACACC
>JBILYL010000089.1:0-9176 GCA_044377775.1 Bacteroidia bacterium | reverse complement strand
CGACATCACCAAAATCCATAGACATGATTGACAAACCAATAGCACCTGTTTCTCCAACACGCTGAGTTAAACCAAATGAATTGATATTGATATCAGTCCCTTTTAACCAATTTGTGCGGGCAAACATCAACTCAGTTTTTTTAGTGAAGGCAGTACCTGCAACATTCAAAAACATTGCTTCCAAACCTTTTGCACCGGCAACATTTGCACCAGCCCATCCGGAGCTGCGCGCCCAAGGGTTGATCAATAATTCGGTTGCACCTGCCTGACCAGCACGATCAGGGTTACCTGCTAAAACTTGATTTGTTGGAGCTAAAAACAAGCCTATTATGGCAAGAGGTGCTACTATTTTACTATATTTTTTCATATCTTAATATTTATGAACTTTGTTCTAATACAATTTATTTTTTCAGACTAATATGAATCCAAATCCGTAGGACGTAATACACCGAACCATTTCAATGTTTTGTCTCCTACATCAGGTACATTCACATAAATGATGTACATACCACTTGCGATTGGAATTCTCGCTTGATTTTTTAAATCCCAATCCAACGAAGTTTTTGCATCGTCTTTATTGAACTTTCTGATCAATGTTCCATTCAATGTATAAATTGATATGTTACATTTTACAGGAAGATTTGTAATCTTCACGATGTTCTCCAACGCTTTTTTCTCGTAAGCAGAATATGCATAGTATGGATTCGGAACAACATTGATCAAATCAAGTGCGTTTTCAGCACTTACTGCATCATTAGTATGCGTTTCGATATCTGCAGAATTGAATGTGTACATTGGCCAATTCGAATTCTGAGGAGTCAAAGAAGTATCAGCAGTAGTTGCTGAAGTAGTTGTATACCCTTTTTGGTAAGACTTCGCAACTCTGATTCTGAATTTTACAGTAGACTCAAATAATGCATGTCCGGGAGCAAGTAAAGGAATATTCACCCACATTGCATCTGTAAACACCTCACGTTTATAAGCATCACTTGTTCCTCCAGGAGAAGAAGCACCTGCTGTTAGAGCAGCTGCATTCAACAATTTGTATAGAGCAACACCTTTATCGTAACGAGGAATATCTCTTAATTCAGAAGGCAATTGAGCATCTGTAGCAGGGTAAAGTGCATCTCCATTGTGACCGAAAATATAAATATAGTGCTTTCCACCAAATCGAGGATCACCTGTTGCTGAGTTTCCGGAACCGGTTGGATTCCATTTCATGTCATTACCATTATCAGTAACCAACCAAGAATCTTCACCAAAAGCCATATTTAAACGCTCACCGGTTTCAATGTTAATTGCATAACCCGGGAACCAACCCATACCTTCAGAAAAATCATTGTTATCCGTTGACGGGAAGTTTGCAACTCCATTTTTATCAACGGAAGCTTGTTTACGCATAAACAATTTTCTTGCACCACCCACTGCTAATAATTTATCGTCACATTCTTCCAAGACAGGACAACGCGTCCATAAAGACTTATCAGCAGTAACAACAACATCAACAGATGCCAGGTTTGCAATTTTGTTCAATGAAATATTAGTAGGCCAAGCTGGAGCTCCTTTTGCATAAATAGAAGCAGCAACAGGATCTGTAGCAATACCAGTAGCACAAACACGGTATGGTGACCATGTTTTTCCTATGATATTTTCGTAATCCTGATTTGGATCGGTACCTGAACCTGCTGCGTCATTATAAACAACTTCATCAGGGGCAGTAAACACAGCAGAACCTGAACGTATCCAGTTTGCATTTGTAGCACCTTCCTGATCAGCTAAACCAACTAACCATTGTTTCGTATTATCAGAATAAGTTACAGTACCTTCAAGGAAACCGTTTTTAACAGCCGCAACTCCAGGATCATTCGTAAATGCAACATTTACTGAAATACCCCAAGATGGAATACGATATTCAAGTCCTGTTAAACCAGTAAGTTGTCCATTGATCAATTGCTCATTTGCAATTGCGATGGTTTTATCAGAGAAAACAGTATCGTTTGTGGTTAAGTTAATTAATTCCCAATTAGCAGCAGAAGTAATGCCAACCAATTTGAATTCAAAACTATTTTCAACCGGTACATTCAACGGATCTACAACTTTAATAGTAACTGGTCCACGACTAGTTTCATACGTTGGATTAATAGAACGTGAAGTAGAACCTAAAATTTCTGAAATAGTTGATGCTGTTAAATCCAATACATTTCCACCATTTCCATGTCCTTCAATACGTGTTAATTTCGGACCTGTTCCATAAGAAGAATGAACTTCTGTTCCATAAGATTCAGGAGAAGAGATATGAGGAATAGCAGAATGACTAAAAAAGCCATCAGCTGATTTATTACCAGCAATAAACGGGAAATAATCTTTTGGAATTGCAAAATCAGGATTTACCAATGTAGGTGAATAACCATAAGCAATAACAGCAAAATAATAGGTTTTGTGATTAATCAATGTAGCATTTCCTATCGCAAATTTATCTTCAGTAACTGAAATAGAATGTACGATTCCTAAATCAGAACCATTAACCATTTCCTGAGGAACAAGAGCTTGTAAAGCCACATCATTAGAAAAGTTTACGATTTGCTTGATGTTATCTGTTTTATCACACTGAAGAACAATACGCGCTTTGTCAACATTATACAAATCAGCAGAAGTAACGGTTTCATCTTTTAATTGATACACAATATACCCTTGAAAACGGTAAAGTGAATCGCTACCACTTGATTTATCATAATCCTCAGTATACCCTTCATTGAAGTTATTAGATGTTTTTGGATTTGACCAAGTCAAAATAACTTCATTCGCTAATTCCTGTACAACTAAATTAGGAGCATCAGGTCCACTTAATAAAGCAAAACAATTGTTAAAAAGTTCTTGCGCTTTAGCATCCGCACCTTTCATTAATGTAACAGAAGCTAAGTTACCACCTTGTGTTGCACGCGCCCAAACCAAACCGGTTGTGATCGTATTTACTGCACCAGGTTGTAATGTAAAGGGACCAGCACTTTGTAAGAAACGTCTGTCATCAGGAACATTACCAACAGTAACCTCATCCCAAGGAGCTTGTGACGTTCCATTTGTACCAAATCCGGTTGGATCAGAAGCACCAGGGAACATATAATCACAAGCAGCACCAGTTAAATGACCTGTACCACCGTAAGTGATGGTCGTTGCATCTCTCCACTCTCCAGCCAAGTAATTATAAAAATCAACCGCTCCGGAAGGATTACCCGTTACAGATGCATCATTATTATAATAAACAAATTTAGACATACCGATACGCTCGTTGTCAACAATTCCATCACCGTAGTTTACATAACTTGCTGGAACGGCTGATGCTAAATCATCTAAACCGTTTGGATCAGCATAAGGACCTTCAAAGAAATCACAACCAATAGCAGGAGGATTTACTCCGTAAGGTATTTGTCCGGCAGGTGGGTTATCATCAACTAAGTCGCCATTATAACAATAACCTAAACCTAATCCAACATCGCAACCAACAAAGTCATCAGAAGCAGAACCTAAATCCGGATCAGCCCAAACACCAAAATAAGTACTATCCAAACGGAAAGAAGATTTATTGATAATATTATAATGATAGAACGTCATGTTATTGATCACATCATTTGTTTGAAAAGCGAAAGCCTGAGCTTGAATTTCTAAACCAATAGAAGCACCACCTGATTCAGAGTGAACATTTCCTTTGTCATTGAATACCCAGAACAATACCTGATCACCAAATAATTCAGCATCACATGGATCAGCAGGAACACCAGGAGTAGGATCAGGACGAGAACCAGTTCCTAACCAGAAATCAGGATAATCACCAGCATAGGGATCATATACACCATTTCCATTAGCATCGTAATAGGGAGCCATAGGCTGACCTTCCGGTCCGATAGCAGGCCAGTTCAAAATCGCATCCATAGCATTTGCACCAGTTGGGTTTGCACCAACACTTCCACCGTTGAACCAATTGATGTAAGTAGCAACATCTTTTTTATCCACTTTAAAAAACTTATCCCATGTTAAACAAGTGGTAGCCTCTGTAGTAGCGGAAGAAGTTAAAGGACCTGGCCAAAAATCGTTACCAGTTTGACGATACGTCATTGCAGCAACCTTTAATGTATTACTTGCATCAAAACCACCGATCCAAAGAGAGCCGGCAAACAATGCAGTTGGACCATTTAATCCAGCAGCTGGTTTTGGCACCAAATACTTTCCGTTCACAAGATCCCACCACATATCACCACCGGTTAAAATAGTAGCTCTAACATTATTAATATCCAAATCCTCTTTGGCAGCAGCTGGAGCGCATAATGCCATAACAGATTTTAATTGACTTTGGGATGTTGCAATACTCCTTCCTACATTCTCTCTCGCTTGGGAAGCAGTAGAGAAAGTAAAAACAGATGCAGTTAGAATTAATTTGAAACGATTCTTCATATTGTAATTATTAAGTAGCATTAAAAATTCTTTTTATAGACTAAAATTAAAAATCAAGTAATAAACCCAAACGAATAACACGTGGTCGGCTATAATAGCTTGGGTCGTTAATTTTTACTGAATATAAATCTCTGAATGATTGCGGATCATTTTGATTCGAAATTATTGTCTGAGCAGCAGCTGAACTCAAATAACCATCATCATCAGGGTTACCGGTAGCTTTATAAACGTTCAATACATTTTTAGTATTTAATAAGTTTAACACTTGCAAGTAGATGGTTAGGTTAGCTGTTTTATTTTCAGCACCTTCTTTTTTACCTTTCCAGTTCAATTCAACTTGCTTGTCAATTCTTAGGTCCATTTTGTATGACCAAGGCAAATTTGAACCATTGATCTGTCCGTCAAGTGCAGTATTTCCGCCACCGAGACCAAACTGACCTTCGCGGGTAAAGTTCGCTTGTTTACTATATGGAGTTCCCGATCCAGCTCTAAAAACAATGTTAGCTCCAACATTTTCCAACAAAGTCATCACTTTTTCGTTTTCTTTACCTTTTCTTAATTTTAAACGAGGACCGCGGTAATCTTTACCTGAACCAAAACGGTAATCCACATTTAAAGTAATAGTATGACGTTGGTCAAAATCTAAAGGATGTGTTGTTCTTAAATTTGGAACACCAGAAGAAACAAGGTTTTGTCCATCAGTAGTACTAGAACCTGTTCCATCTGCAAATTGCAATGTATAGTTAGCAGTTAATGAAACACCAGTAGCTGTTCTTCTTAAATCGTAAGCAATTGACAAACCTTTTACGGTACCAAAATCCACGTTTGAAAAAGACTTGTAAGAAGTAGGATAAGCCTGAACAACATTCGTTGTTTGAACTAAATCTTTAAGTTCACGATAGAACAAGGATAATTGAAGCGATGAATTTTTCTTTTCATTTAACACTTGTTGGTATCCTAATTCGTAATCTGTTGTTCTTTCCGATTTCAAATCTGGGTTATTCACATAATCAGACTGATTATTAATAACACCTAAGTATTGCAATGGATCTAAGCGATTACGTTCTGGGGGACGTTGAGATAATACGTCATAGTGAGCGTAAAAATTCGCTACATCAGAAATAGGGAATGAAAATGCTATACGAGGCAATATGTTCACTTGAGGAACATAATCCTTAAATACTTTTGAAGTTAAACCTTCTCTTTTACTTGGATCAACCAAATAAGGCTGAACTTGTCCGGCACCCTGTCCTAAAGCTGCACTTGGGTCATTCACCTCTGTTCCGCTTGCATTGTACCAAGTATCTCCATCACGATAACCTACAACTTGGTTAACACTAGGATTTGCGCCATCTTCAACATAAACGACAAAATCATCACCAATATTTGCTGGGCGACCAGCAATATCAAGTTCCCCTGCCGTTTTTGCTTCATATAATAAATACTTATCTTTCAACACTTTTTGATTTGCATCAAAACGATCGATACGAACCCCCACATTAAATTTCAAATCTTTAAAATCAAAGCGATCCTGGATATAACCTGCAACATATATTGGGCGGTATGCTCCGATCTCACGAGTTAAATATCCATCATCCCCCTTTTTAGTAAAGAAATCATCCAAACTAGGGTTACCTGAAGTTTTCTTTCCAGTGTGATCATAACCAAAATAAGAAACAACGCCAGTACCACCGATGTTCAATAAATCATCCGCACTAAACATATCCAAACTGTACATGTCTTTATCATAAGAATCAATATCTAACCAATCCACACCATTTACATTGTAACCCAATGCTTCTCTTAAACTTTTACTAAATAAGGTTTGGTTTTCGGATTCATTCTTACGATTAAAATCATAATATGCATAAGGACTAACAGAACCATCAGGTAGATATTGTACATCTGTATTTAAGATCGCATCATTGATTCCATCATCCTCTAACTGTGTGATGTGATAATTTGCCAATTCGCGCATTCTAGTCCACAATCCGATTGGATTAAGAGAGTAAGAACTTTGGACACGTTGTTCGTATTCAAATCCTAATTGAATCGCGTGCCTTTTTATATCTGCTGAGAAATTTGCAAACACACGGAACTGTGTTCTGTCTGAAGTACTGTATCCATTAAATTGACGACCTGTATTGTACCAAGCAGAATAAACGTTTCGTGGTCTGTCACCATTTGCCAAACCTAAACCTGATTGAACATCAAATATGTTTACTACATTTTGAGCACCATAAAACTCATAAAACTGATTTGTATAAGGAGTACCGGTAGGATTTACGTCACCAGGAGTATAAGCAAGACTTACATCAGAATAACCATCAAGGAAGAAACCATTAATTGAATCGGTTAAACCATCACCATCAACATCGTAGATATATTTTGTATCGGGGCTGTATGATTTTTCTTTTGTTTGGGTAAACTTTCCAATATAACCGTAATCAAAGAAGTTGTTTCTATGATTGTCATCTTGTGTTTTCTCCGTTGTTTTTTCATAACCAGCTTGTAAAGTGAAATAAGCATTTTTAATAACCGATGAAGATTTTTCTTCTTCTTTAGCGGTAGCTGCATTAAATTTCTGAGTTAATTTGGCATAAACTCTCCACGTATTTCTTGTGATCTCTGAATTATTAGAAGGATTAAACAATGCATATTCGTAAGTAAAATCCTGCGACTTATTATAATCAACCGATCCACCTAATGTAATACTCATATTTGTACTCGGCTGGTATTGTAATTTACCAGTTAAGCTCAATGCTTTAGAAGATACATTATTGCGAGCCTTGATTTTCTCAAGATCTTCCATTTTAACATATTCAGAATTTAATACGTAACCATTACCTTGAGGAGAAGGACGAAGTGGTGATTGTTCTAACTCTGCTAATTTATCAGGATTAACCTGGTAAAAACCAACAGCTGAAGGATCAGGATCTTTCTCCGATACAACTTGTCCGGATAAACTGAAACCCAAAACCGGTTTATTAATATTATTAACGGAATCCTTTTTCATTAATAAAGGACCATTTAAAGAGAATCCAACAAAATTGTATCCGTAAGCGTCTAATCCTCTGCTTTTACCATTTTTTTCACCGGCACCAGAAGTGATCAACTCGATACCTCCAGTATATTTACTTGCGGGACCTCTTGTTGTGATTGCGATAATACCACCTGTTGCATCACCATACTCAGCGGGAGTTCCACCTGTAATAGAAGTAACCTGCTCAACCCCACCTTGAGGAACACCAGCACTACCGATTACTTTTTGACCATCAACATAATAAGCAGTACCGTTTGAACGGGAACCTCTTATATTCAAATCACTTCCTTCATCTTTCTGGTAAATACCAGCAGTTGTAGATGCAACCGAATTAATATTCTTTGAAGCCATATTCTGATACTCCTCACGCGTTACCGTTCCACCCGATTTTGTATCCGGATCGATCAAAGGTTCAGAATATTCAATTACCTCAACAACATCTAACTGTTGTCCGGCAGCCATTTCAATATTTAAGTATACTGTTTTACCAACAGAAACAGTAACATCTTTAATTTCCACACTTTGGTATCCGACATATGTCGCTTTAACTGTATATCGACCGGGACTCAAAGGCTTGATTGTTACTTCACCATCGATATTAGTTGTACCAACACCTGCTTGAATACCACCCATATCAACAACAACGTTGGCAAAAGGAATGGTTTCTTTATTTGCTTTATCAGTTAGTTTTACCTTAATGGCAGACTCGTTTTGTGCAAAAGTCAGTCCTACTGACAGTGCAACTAAGGACAAGGTGGAAAGTAATTTTCTTAGCATAATCTTAATATTTATTTAAAAATAATTTTCGTGCAAAATGAAGTGCGTAAATATATGAATAATTAAATTTCATACACAAACTTTTTTTTAACATTTTTTTACATTTCAACAAACACATTGAAAAATTGCTAAAAGGCAATAGAATCAAGCAATTGAATGAATAATAATAAAAAATAAAAACAAAATTTTGATTGGCAAATCTACAAAAATAGTATTTGTAAATAAATTGGTGGGATGTTGTTCGAGATACTAATTACTTGCAATTATACAAAATAAAAATTGAAAAGTTGCATTATTATACCTTTTTTTTCAAAATATTTTTAAAACCGTTTAAACAAAGGTTTTAATGATGTCGGTTTTTAAACCATCTCACTAAAAAGAACTCTCTTTTATTTTTTCTAAGCTTCTCCCCTTTCTGCTTCTCTTTACGCATTGTTTTGCGTGTTTTCTTTTGCTGTAGGCGCTTGTGGTGTTTCTTCACTGCCTTTTCGTGCTGCATCTCCATCTTTCGCTGCTCTTTCCATTTTTTTTTCGCTGCCTTTTTCTGAACACGACTTGTTGCAGGTGCTTTGTCCTTTGCCTTTTCTTGGGCAACAGACATCAAGGGCAATAAACAAATAAGAAAGAGTGTTATTATTCGAGACAGAAATTTCATGCTTTTGTATTTACTTACAAATTTAAGGATTTATTACTGTTAAATTTTGTTTGGTACTCTAAAAAAATAAACATTAAATTTGTTATTGATCATGAAAAGAAAAACAATTTATATTTCAGTCATTTTTTCAATCATTTTAACAATGACTATTTTTTCCTGCAAAAAAGATGAAAACAATGGTGTGCCTATTACGCCTGTAAATATATACTTGTATACAACCGACCCTTTATTAATCAACTTAACCGCTGTGGGAGG
>JBILYL010000395.1:0-2513 GCA_044377775.1 Bacteroidia bacterium | reverse complement strand
ATTTTTTTTCATTTCTTGTTTTTATTAGTGAAATATATAATTACGATACAAATGTCTTTCATCTATATAGTCCCTACAGTCACTTTTGTTACACAAGGAATTTTTTATGCGAATTTATTGTTTATGTATTTGTATTTCAGATTGTTGGTGAGAGATAATATATTGGAATTATATTCTTTTATGCTCAGGAAATAAAAAAATAATAAAGGATCAACCAGATTAATCCTTTTAGAAGGAAAAATATAAATCCGCCTATTCCAGCCTTAAGCAAGAATGATCGAATGGAACGCTTGCTTTTTTTTTGTTGCATGAAAAGCATATTTAAAAATGGCTGATAGAAATTATCAGCCATTTATGTTTGATTTTTTTAAGCATGTGCCATTGCCTTTTCGTCAACAGTAACGCCTAAACCTTGCGCTATTGAAATGCCAAATTGAATATCCATTCTGAAGAAATGACATAATTGACGGTTGATGATCTCGTCTTTTTTTGTTCCTGAAATTCCTTTCATTGCACCAATCACATTGCTGATCAGATTTTTTCTGTCCAGCTCATTCATTGCGTGTCTGTATAAATTACCGGGCTGTGAGTAATGATCATTATCATTTTCATTACGGTCGAACCAGTCTGCTGTGTTTGAATCAGTGTTCATTGCAGGCTCTTTGTATGTATTGTCAATAAGAATATTGTCAAAACTATTCGGGCGGTAATTTGCATCAGCACCTCCGTTTTCGCCAACTTGCATTTGACCGTCCCGCTGGTAATTTGCAACCATATACGGACATTTGTTTACAGGTATTTGTTCGTAGTTTACACCTAAACGGTAACGGTGTGCATCCGGGTATGAAAGTAATCTTCCCTGAAGCATTTTGTCAGGAGAATACCCTATTCCGTCAACAACATGAGCGGGGGCAAAAGCCGATTGTTCTACATCGCGGAAATAATTTTCAGGAATTTTATTCAATTCGATCTCACCAACATCTATTAACGGGTATTCTTTATGAGGCCATACTTTTGTAAGATCAAACGGATTCCATTGAAAACTTTTTGCTTGTTCATCTGTCATCACTTGTATCTTCATTGCCCATTTAGGGAAATTCTCCTTGTCAATTGCTTCTATCAGGTCTCTTTGTGAATGATCGGGGTCATTGCCTTTCATTGCTATTGCATCCGCATTGTTGAAGTTTTTTATTCCCTGTAGTGTTTTAAAATGAAATTTAACCCATACTCTTTTGTTTTTATCGTTCAGCATTGAAAAGGTATGACTTCCATAACCATTCATTTGTCTGTGCGAAAAGGGTGTTCCTCTGTCGCTCATAAGTATCATCACCTGATGCAAACTTTCAGGATTCAGGCTCCAATAATCCCACATCATTGTCGGACTTTTGCAATTTGTTTTCGGATCGCGCTTTTGAGTATGGATGAAATGCGAGAATTTTTTTGGGTCCTTTATAAAAAAAACGGGTGTGTTATTTCCAACCAGATCCCAGTTTCCGTCTTCAGTATAAAACTTCATTGCAAAACCACGTGGATCTCTTTCACTGTCCGCACTTCCTTTTTCACCGCCTACGGTGCTAAAACGCATGAACATTTTAGTTTGTTTTCCGACCTTGGAAAAGATCTTTGCTTTTGTGTATTTGCTAATATCATTCGTCACCGTGAAGGTTCCGAATGCACCTGTTCCTTTTGCATGAACAACTCTTTCAGGGATACGTTCTCTGTTAAAGTGTGCCATGTCTTCATGTAAAAAATAGTCCTGCAATAATACTGGGCCTCGGGGTCCAATGGTTTGTGTATTATCAAATTCAGTGTATGACCTTCCACTCGCAGTAGTTAGTTTTTTCTTATTACTCATAGCTTTTTATTGTTAAATGTTTGGTCTTTAAAGTTACAGAGATTTGAAATTATTCACTGTGATATTGCTCAATGTTTATTTTGATTTTGAGCAGGATTCAATTTATACAAGCTTCTTTTTTATTAAAGAGTAACTTTTAAAACTTCGTAATTCCAGACCAAACTGATATTATCGTGAATTTGAAAATAGTGTAAAATGGGAGGTGTTTGAAATGTGAAGTAGTCAGATTTTAAACACTGAAAAAAATTGCAGAAAAGAATTTAGGTTTCAATATTATTCTTCAGTTGTCGACTTATAACTTTAGCGGATCGGAAAAGTCATTCCTGAAAACATGAAAGTCGGACAAAAAGTGAATGTGTTGGAAATTTGATCTGTTAAGCGAGTAATGTTAATTTATTTCTTCCCAATTTAACTAAGCCTTGATCTTCCATTTGTTTCAATAGTCTTGATACAACAACTCTGGCAGTTCCTAATTCATTCGCCAATTGTTCATGCGTGAGATTGATGGTTGCGCTGTTGGAAATTTCACACTTTTTTTTTATGAAGTTTAATAATCGTTCATCTACTTTTTTGAACGCTACTTCATTCACTACTTCTAATAATTCTTCAAAACGTTTGTGGTATAATCTGAAAATATAATCCAGCCATTCGGGGTATT
>JBILYL010000113.1:0-7771 GCA_044377775.1 Bacteroidia bacterium | reverse complement strand
CTTGTCAAACGGACATATTTCTCCGGTTTTCTATAGCGTTTTAGCGCACTCCGGTTATTTCCCCGTTAAAGAACTGGCTACTTTCCGTAAACTGAATACCCGTTTACAAGGTCATCCTACTACGCACGAACATCTGGAAGGTGTCCGTATCGCTTCGGGTTCACTCGGACAAGGTCTTTCTGTGGCGATCGGTGCTGCACTTGCAAAAAAACTAAACAATGATAAAAACATCGTTTATACCCTTCACGGGGATGGCGAACTTCAGGAAGGACAGATCTGGGAAGCGGCTATGTATGCTGCTGCCAAAAAAGTAGACAATATTATTTCTACCGTTGATATGAACGGACAACAGATCGATGGTTCTACCGATCAGGTTTTGCCGATGGGAAGCCTACGCGCTAAGTTCGAAGCCTTCGGTTGGGATGTCCTTGATCTTGAAAAAGGAAATGATATCGCTTCTGTTGTCGCAACTTTTAATAAAGCGAAAGAACATACCGGAAAAGGAAAACCGGTTATGATTCTTATGAAAACTGAAATGGGACACGGTGTTGATTTTATGATGGGAAGCCACAAATGGCATGGCGTTGCTCCTAACGATGAACAATTGGCACAGGCTTTGAGTCAGAACCCAGAAACACTTGGAGATTACTAGCATTATCCCGAATCGTCAATTGTAAAAGGTATAATTGCTTGCTTCACCAAGACTCAAGATCTGAAACTATGAAAAATAACAATCGTTTTCAATTCTTTAAATCTCACTTTTCAAGTGTAATCTTGTCTTGTGTCTTGCTGCTTATTCCTTCTTCTATTTCCTTTGCTCAGCAATCCAAACCATTGACCCGCATCGAATTTGTTTTTGATGCCTCTTTCAGCATGTTCGGCCAATGGCAGAACGGAATGAAAATGGACATGGCTAAAAAAATGCTGAGCGATTTTTTAGACAGTATCCAAAAGGTAAATAATCCAAACCTTGAATTAGCTTTCAGATGTTATGGCCATCAGGTTCCTCTCCGTCCCGAACGCAGTTGTACCGATACCAAACTGGAAGTTCCTTTTGGTAAGAACAATGCCATCGCAATCAAGAACAAACTAAAACAGATCGTACCGAAAGGAACAACGCCTATCGCGTATACGCTTGAACAATGCGGTGGCGATTTTCCTTCCGCTTCCAGCACAAGTGTCCGGAACATTATTATCCTAATTACTGATGGTATCGAAGAGTGTGATGGCGACCCTTGTGCTGTTTCTCTTGCGCTGCAGAAAAAAGGAATCGTTTTAAAACCCTTTGTGATCGGGATCGGACTTGATCAGAGCTATATGAATTCTTTCGGTTGTATCGGTAAATTCTATGATGCTTCCAGCGAAACAGGATTCAAAAACATACTGAATATCGTGATCTCCCAGGCTCTCAACAATACCACTACACAAGTGAACCTAAACGATCAGGTTGGCCGTCCGACCGAAACGGATGTTAACATGACCTTTTATGATGAACAAACCGGACTCATCCGCTACAACTACATTCACACGATCAACAACAAAGGTGTTCCCGATACCATCGTGATCGATCCGATCGGGACATACAAAATGGTGGTTCACACAATCCCGCCTGTTGAAAAGAAAGGCATCGAACTTATTCCGGGTAAACACAACATTATTGCTGTTGATGCACCTCAGGGTTACCTCAACCTCAAAATGTCGGGAAGTGCCGATTACACTAAAAATATCAGTTGCATCATCCGTAAAAATGGAGACATGCAAACCCTTCACAACCAACATTTTAACACAACAGAAAAATTCATAGTTGGAAAGTATGATCTGGAGATCTTAACATTGCCACGCATCAAATTAGACAAGGTTGATGTGTCACAAAGCAAAACCACCTACATCGAAATTCCTCAGTCGGGAAGTGTTACCATTGCAAAACCAAGTGAAGGTCCGGGAGCAATATTTCTGGAAGAGAACAATAAACTTGTTTGGGTGTGTAACCTAAACAGCACCCTTGTTCAGGAAACGATCAACCTTCAACCGGGGAAATACAGAGTAGAATTCAGGCCAAAAAATGCAAAAGAATCCATCTATACTATTGAAAAACGCTTTAAGATCGAATCGGGAATATCAACACAGGTAAAACTATACTAATCTAATAATCAAAATATTACACAAATTATCTATATAATAAATTAAATGAAAAAATACACGTATACCGAAAAGAAAGACACCCGCTCCGGCTTTGGAGCAGGATTATCAGAATTAGGAAAAAGCAACCCGAATGTGGTGGCTTTGTGTGCCGATCTTACCGGCTCTCTTAAAATGGATGCCTTCGCGAAAGAGCATCCCGATCGTTTTTTTCAAATCGGTATCGCTGAAGCAAATATGATCGGTATTGCTGCCGGATTAACTATTGGCGGGAAAATTCCTTTTACAGGTACGTTTGCTAACTTCTCTACCGGACGTGTTTATGATCAGATTCGTCAATCAGTTGCCTATTCAGGTAAAAATGTAAAAATATGTGCTTCCCATGCCGGCTTAACGCTTGGCGAGGATGGCGCAACACACCAGATATTAGAAGATCTTGGATTAATGAAAATGCTTCCGGGAATGGTAGTGATTAATCCTTGCGATTTCAACCAGACAAAAGCGGCTACCATTGCAATTGCTGCATACGATGGCCCTGTTTATCTCCGCTTCGGACGACCAACGGTTCCGAACTTCACGCCTGCCGACCAAAAATTTGAGATCGGTAAAGCAGTTATGCTAAACGAAGGTACGGATGTTACCATCTTTGCTACCGGACATTTAGTTTGGAAAGCGATTGAAGCGGGTGAAAAATTGGCTGCAGCCGGAATAAGCGCTGAAATAATTAATATCCATACCGTTAAACCTTTAGATGTTTCCGCTGTCCTAAACTCAGCTAAAAAAACACGCTGCGTGGTTACCGCGGAAGAACATCAGATGAATGGCGGATTGGGTGACAGTATCGCGCAGCTTTTAGCACGCGAATTGCCTACTCCGGTTGAAATGGTTGCTGTGAACGATAGCTTTGGTGAAAGTGGAACTCCCGACCAGCTAATGACGAAATATGGCCTTGATGCCGTTAATATTGTTGAGGCTGTAAACAAAGTATTGAAAAGAAAATAAGCCCATCCCATTCCCTTCTCCGGGAGGGAATGGGCCCTTTATTTAAATTAATAATATATGGGCGCTGGAACAACGAATAATATGTCACCTTCTTTCTCTTCCGAGAGAGCTGAAGGCACCGACAAAGAAATTATTGACCAGTTCAGAAATGAGGAAACACGCAACTATGCCTTCAATCTTCTTGTCCGCGAATACCAGAAACGCCTCTATTGGCACATCCGTAAAATCCTGCTCGACCATGATGATACCGATGATGTTCTCCAAAATGTTTTTATAAAAGTATGGCGCAACCTCGATAATTTCAAAGGTGAGTCACAGCTTTTTACCTGGCTTTACCGCATCGCCACCAACGAATCCATCAACTTTTTGAACCAGAAGAAAAAAAGAGCCGGCATTCCTCTGGATGATGTTTCCTCTTTCCTGGCCAACAAACTCGAAAGCGAACTTTACTATAATGGTGACGAGATCCAATTGAAACTTCAAAAGGCGATCTTAACGCTTCCTGATAAACAACGGATCGTTTTTAATCTGAAATATTTTGAGGAGATGAAATACGAAGAAATGAGCAAGATCCTAGAAACATCTGTCGGGGCGCTCAAAGCTTCTTACCACCATGCGGTAAAAAAAATTGAAGATTACCTGAAAAAGAATTAAACCTTTTCAACTTTTGAGAATCGAAGAAAAAAAATGAATACGGATCACAACATATTAAACGAGGATGATAATCTGAATGAGATGGCTCCAACGCTTTCAAAACTCAGATCAAAAGATCCTTTTTTCAGATCTGAACGAAATCCGGATGCTGCAAACGACTACTTCAATTCTTTTGGCTCCAGGTTGCAAAGCCGCATGGAGGATCTGGATGAGTTGGAAGCAAATGCTCCTACACTCCTTTCCATCGGAAAATCAAACTCCTTTGTTCTTCCCCCGGATTATTTTGATGAACTACCTTCCCGTATTCAGGAAAGGATTCAAAAACCAAGCAACAGCTCATCAATCACCGAATGGTTGCTCCTACTGATCAACCCACGGTTCGCTTTTCCAATGATCGCGATTCTTTTTCTTGCCGTTGCCGGGATCAATTTTATGAATAAAAATGCGGAGCTGAATGCTACAACTCCACCGAACGAACTGTCGCTGGAAGATCATTTATACTATATTGAAGAATCCGATATCATCGAACAGCTTACCGAAAATATGTCCAGCGACAATTCCATACAGTCTGAAAACGAAAAAAATATTGAAGATTATCTCCTCGACAATGATGTTGATGAATCAAATTTAAATAACGAACTCTAAAATAAGATGAAAAATTCTGTCCTTAAAACACTTTTCCTTCTCGCATGTATTTCATTTGGCAGCATCGCCACCGCTCAACCCATGGGCCCTCCTCCTCCAAAAGGAAAAGCGGAAATGCAAAGGGAAAAGAAAGAAAATATCGAAGCGATGAAGATCGCTTTTATTACAAACAAGTTGGAGCTAAGCCCGGAAGAAGCTCAAAAATTCTGGCCGGTATACAATCAGTACAACGAAAAGCTAAACGATTTGCGTAAAAAACGCAGACAAGACGAGCGCGAAGCAAAAAAGAAATCGGAAGACATGACAGACAAGGAATTGGAACAGTCGATCGACAATGATCTTGCAATGCGCCAGAAAGAACTTGATCTTCAGAAAGAATACAACACGAAATTCAAGTCGATCCTTACCATCAAAAAGGTTTCAAAACTGTACGCTTCGGAAGAACAATTTAAAAAGTTCCTGCTGGAAAAACTCAGGGAGAAAAAACACGAAGAAAAATAACACTGCTCCTACGACCTCGGATGGAACTGAATTATCGCATCTCTCAAATAATCCCTGTCGAGGTGCGTATAGATCTCTGTTGTGGTGATCGATTCATGACCGAGCATTTCCTGAACCGCTCTCAAATCGGCTCCTCCTTCTATCAAATGGGTTGCAAAGGAATGCCTGAATGTATGCGGACTGATCCGCTTATTCAATTGAATTTTAACTGCCAGGTCTTTTAGAAATGTAAATACATAGATCCTCGACAGCTTAGCTCCTCTGCTGTTCAAAAACAAATAATCCTCATTGTCTTTCTTAACCGGAACGTGACACCTCACTTCATCACGGTAGATCCCGATCTGTTTTATAGCAACACTGCCGATCGGAACAAGCCGTTCTTTATCTCCCTTTCCACTCACCTTGATGTAATCTTCATTAAAAAACAAATTGGAGATCTTCAGATTCACCAGCTCACTTACACGCAAACCGCAGCTGTACAATGTTTCAAGCATCGCTTTATTCCTTTGTCCGCCTGCCTTACTCAGATCAATGGCTTCAATAAGTTTATTGATATCCTCCAGGCTCAATGTATCCGGAAGCTTCCTCGCTAAATGCGGTGCTTCAAGCAATGCTGTCGGATCGGTATTCAACACATTCTCGAGTAAGAGGTATTTATAAAAACTTTTTATTCCGCTGATCAGACGCGCCTGTGAGGTGGCGGTCATGCCCAACTCATTTACCCATTTTACAAATCCCTGCAAATGTTTCAGCTCCACCTCCTTGGGTGAAAGGTCGTATTTTTTAAATTCAAGGAACGTAACCAATTTAGTTACATCGTGTATATATGCTTCAATTGAATTTCCCGACAAGGATTTCTCCAGCGCCAGAAACGATTTAAAGCCTTTTATGTATATCGTCCAGTTCAATTGATACTATAGCTTGCGTATGTTTCAGTTTAAATTAAGCGTAAGTAAAAATACGAATCCGATTTTTGATATATCTTTACAGCAGAAACAAGTAACTAACAAACAATAACTAACAACTCTTGTGCTGCTATGAAACTGATCATTATAAACGGACCTAACCTGAATTTATTAGGTACACGCGAAACAAATGTTTATGGCAACCAAGCATTTGAAGACTATTTTGAAGCTTTAACAAAAAGATTCAGTTCGATTGAATTGCACTATTATCAAAGCAATGTGGAAGGTGAACTGATCAATAAACTGCATGAAACAGGTTTCAATTTTGATGGGATCATTCTGAATGCCGGTGGCTACACGCATACCTCTGTTGCTTTGCGCGATGCCATAGCCGCCATAAAAACACCAACCATTGAAGTACACATCTCAAATGTTTTTGCCCGTGAAGACTTCAGGCACACATCTCTGATTGCACCAAAATGTCTGGGTTCTATTTCCGGATTTGGACTAGATTCCTACCGTCTTGCAATTGAAAGTTTTATAAAATGATATAGATCATAACGAATTAATAAATAATTAAAGACCTTTATATTATGGAATTCATCACAAACGAATCGATTTTAGGCTTCACACTCAGAGTGATTTTGGGTGTACTATTTATAATGCAAGGTTACGATAAGGTGATCAGAGTTAAAATGCCCGAAGTAATAAAAACATTCCGTTATGAATTCGGGAAGGTTCAAATGCCAAATGCGCTTCTGGTGATCAGCGCTTACCTCTCCTCTTTTATTGAACTGATCTGTGGCTTCACACTCATCCTCGGACTGTTTACCAACTATTCGCTTTACCTGATCGGGGTTGATCTGCTGCTTGTAACCATAGCGTTCAGCTTAATTAATCCTGTTTGGGATATGAAGATCGCATTTCCACGCATCATCATCTGGGCGGCACTGATGCTGATGCCCGAAACGTTCAATACACTTTCACTGGATCAGATCCTAATGAAGTAGAATTACAAGAACCTATGTTCCTTATCGATTTCAGTAAACGTTTTTTTACCTCTTAAATAATAATCGGCTATAATGCTGTGCAGATAAACAGCTGTGGTGGTATATTTTTTTATATCCGCTTTTAAAACGCGTCTCTTTGCTAATGTCGCGCTGATAGTACTGTAAAAATTAAAATGTGCTTTTAAGATCGCGGTGAAATGTGCAAACTCCCCACCTGCAAGAAATTTCAAACCCGCCACTCCATCCAATATCATTCTCCATATTAATTTTAAAAAGAAATATTGAGGAGGATGGTTCTTACAAAGTAAGATCAGATTGTTTCTGAAATTCAAATAGGTTTTCTTCGGACTCGTTTTATGCAAGGTACCACCGCCAACATGAAATACGGTTGAATCAGGACAATACATAATCTTATATCCACGGTTCTTTAAGCGCCAGCATAGATCGATTTCCTCCATGTGCGCGAAAAAATCCTCATCAAAACCTTTCACCAGCTGAAACAATTCCGCTCTCACAAACAGACAGGCACCTGTTGCCCAAAAAACTTCACGAACGTCATCGTACTGCCCGCTGTCCGCTTCAATAGTATCTAAGATCCGGCCTCTGCAAAATGGATAACCGTATTTATCAATGAAGCCACCGGCAGCACCGGCATATTCAAACGTATGTTTATTGTCGTAGGCTTTTATTTTCGGCTGGCAAGCAGCAATGGACGTGTCGCTGTCCATCAATTTAATCACTGTATCGATCCAGCCGGGAGTTACTTCAACATCCGAATTCAGAAGTACATAATATTCGGCATCAACACCTTTTAATGCATCGTTATACCCTTTTGCAAAACCTCCGTTTTCATGATTTTGTATGATACGGATCTGTGGATAGTTGTTTTTTAGAAACAAGACCGAATCATCTGTT
>JBILYL010000394.1:0-2523 GCA_044377775.1 Bacteroidia bacterium | reverse complement strand
CTATAAAATGAAATTAAATATCGAAAGTAATTATATCGTTTATGGTTCTAAAGAAAACTATTTTACTCTCAGTGTAGACGTTTCAACAAAAGGAAAAAAGATCTCAGAAAATTTTGTAAAGAATTTTGAACTGGATCAAATTGTTATTGAAAAACCGATCGTACTGGATAACATTTATTATGATCTAGACAAATGGGAGATTCGTCCGGACGCTGCTTTAGAACTAGATAAATTAATCAAACTACTGGTAGATAATCCGAACATATCAATTGAAATGGGTTCTCATACCGATTCACGTGCCGGTGATCATTATAATTTGGTCTTATCTGAAAAACGCGCGAATGCTGCTGTAGAATATCTGGTTTACAAAGGAATAAATAGAAGCAGATTAAAGCACAAAGGTTACGGAGAAACAAAATTAGTGAACAAATGTAAAAACACTATTGAATGTTCAGAAGAGGATCACCAACAAAATAGAAGAACGGAGTTTAAAGTAACCAAAGTCGCAAAATAAAGATCTGGATATAATAGAAGGTGATCCCACCTCAATAGATTCCAGGAAAGATCGTATTAAAAGAATGGAAAATCTAATGGAAGAATCATAACAAACCCTTCTGCCAAAGCGAACACAGATCCATTGTAATGGCGACACTATAATGAATGGCAACACCCAGCCAGATGCTTCTGCTTTTTAAACTCAATGTCCCCAATACGATTCCTGCAATGATCGCAGCAATGGTTTCAGGGAATGGTTTTCCAAAATGGATCATGCAATACGGGATCGTCATCACAAAAACGGAGTAAAATCCGAAACGCTGTTTTGTACCATGAAGCATAAAGCCGCGGAAGAAAAACTCCAATGCAAAAAACTGTATAAAATAAACGATCTCCCAAATGAATAAATTCGGGTAGACCGATTCTCCTTCGCGCAGATCATAAAAGGGATACCGTGCCTGAAAACTTTTGGTACCTGAAAAATAAAGGACCAAAGGAATCATCACACACAGCATGATCAGATAAACCTTGGTGTCTTTGAAAGCTCCACTAAAGCTTAATCCGTACTCAGAAAATTTTTCTTTGAAAACAAATTTGATGAGAATAAACGGAGGGATCACGTAAAAAAAGATCACATTCGAAGCCCAATAAAGCAGGCGGTACAAACCAGCATTCGGGTTGCTACTCGTTAATGCATCAAACGATGTTGCCAGCTGTTCAGAGCCGATACTCTTAAGGATCTGCAACAGAAATCCAGGATCACCAAAATACTTTATGAAGGACAGCGACAAGGCAACAGTAACGCAAATCAACATTACTTTATAGTCGGGCTTATTATCTTTTTTTATTTCCCCTTCAGCCGAATAAAAGGCGGTGGAAAATATCTTAGAAATCAAAGTTTAAGGGATCTAACCAGCCACGATAGATATCTGACAGAAATCTCATTTCGGTAGAACCTATGTAACCGATCTTAGAAGACTTATCCAGCAGTTGTTTTTGACTTACAAAAATTAAATATTCACGGGTACGCAGGTCGAACAAAATATATTCAATTTCTCCTCTGCCCGACTTCAACAATTCTTTATCGTTGACATTATCCACTTTTGCAATCACGAAATTTTCATCAAATGCTAACTGAGAAATGTTCTTCAGAAAAATACTGTCGGTAACACTATTAATGATCTCACCTATAAATTCGTTTGGACGATAACGTATAGAAAGGGGATAAACAAAGGGAACAATTATTTTTGAATCAACGGATTTCTCAACAGGTTTATTCGAATAAAAATCAGCAGGCATCTGTGCCAGCACTGTTTCTTTTGTATATTTTGTAAGTGAGTCGATAAAGTACTGACGCTCCTGCTCCTGATAAATAAGATCCTCTTTACTTTTTCCAGACAGCAAACCATTGTCTTTATTCTCTTCCAGCCACTCTACTCCACTTTTAACTTTTTCGCCAACACGCTTCGCGAATTGAAAAAGAGACAACAGAAGAATCGTTAATGAAAAAACAAATCCGACAGCCCACAGTGCAGCGTTTTTATTTTTTCCGGTTGCCAATGAAATAATCGTAAAAATAACGGCTACAAGTGTTGCGATACCGCCTATTACGATTCCGATGATAAAAAGTGAGATGCTCATTGTTTTATAATTTTCACCAAAAATACATCATTATTTCCATTTGTGACACTCTTTGTATTTCCAACCAGAATAAAATGATCATTCGTTTCAACAATATTATAAGCGGCATCGTCATAGATCCCTCCAATATCTTTTTGCCATTCCATGTTGCCGGCTTCATCCGTTTTAAGAAGATACATCTGTTCAAAATGATTCGCAAAACTTACCGTTCTACCCGCAAAGATATAACCACCGCCATTGCATTGCCGTCCATGCTCAACACCATCATGCGCATCACCGCCATAATTTTTTTCCCAGAGCACAACCCCGTTACCGGAAATTTTCAGGCAATACATATTGTGATCGATGTGACCGAAACTGGCGGTATGCCCGGATAAGATAAAATTG
>JBILYL010000112.1:0-7804 GCA_044377775.1 Bacteroidia bacterium | reverse complement strand
CTTCGTAATTTCCGCCCAAAGCCGGATATTCATTTTTCAATGTGTTAAAACAATGAGGACAACCGGTTACGATACGTTTTACTTCATAACCATTCAATACAATAATGTTGGTCATAGCCTGCATTTGAAACAAAAATTCATTTCCGGCACGTTTTGCAGGATCACCGGTGCAGCTTTCTTCAGTTCCCAAAACTGCAAATTTTACGTGGGCATGATTCAAAATTTTAACAATAGCTTTCGTTATCTTTTTTGCACGATCATCAAAACTACCGGCACAACCTACCCAGAATAAAATTTCAGGTGATTCGCCTTTTGCCAGATATTCGGCCATTGTTGGTACACTTAACGGTTCGCTCATAGACTTGGATTATTTTTCAAAAACTTCTATAGTAACTTCTTTTTGTATTAAATCGGTAAAACGACCTTCGTAACGTGTTGCACGCACCATGTGATTATCGATCCAATGGTAATTTCCACCTCTTGGTTTCCCCATAAGTAAACCGTGGTATTTAAAACCATTATCTGCCAGCCATTGTTCGGTCACTTCACGGTGTGCTTCAGTACGGGAAGTAAAAAAGGTAATAATGTGTCCTTCGTCAAACCATTTATTCAAAGTGATCAAAGCTTCAGGATAAAGGGCAGCAGAAGCCATGCGCTCCGGCTGTTCATTCGGGATATCGTCACAAACGGTTCCATCAATATCGATCAAATAATTTTTAACATTTGCAGGTAATATCGGACTGATCAATTGTCCGTTTTCTTCTTTTTCTATCAGTTTCATAAAGTCGTTCAGTTATTATTTAATTCGCACCTCTCTTTAAGAGGGTTAAATTCAGCAATTGCAATTAATCGTTCTTCCAGTTTAATCTATCTGCTTGTGCAAATTGCCATGGAGCTCCATTATTTTCTATGTTTGTAAACATTCCATTCAATTCCGTTGGTGCAGCACTTTCTTCCATTACCACGTATCTTCTCATATCCATAATGATACTCAATGGATCGATATTTACGGGACACTCCTGAACACAAGCATTGCAAGATGTACAAGCCCATAACTCTTCGGGAGTAATATAATTGCCTAATAATGATTTGCCATCATCTTTGAATTCGCCTTTGTTCGAATCCATATTTTTTCCCACTTCCATTAAACGGTCACGGGTATCCATCATTATTTTTCGCGGAGACAATAATTTGCCGGTAATATTAGCCGGACAAGCAGAAGTACATCTTCCGCATTCGGTACACGTGTATGCATCTAACAATTGTTTCCAAGACAGATCCGTTACATCCTTCGCTCCGAAACGCATTGTAACATTCGGATCAGCAAGGGGCGGAACAAATGATGGATCAAAAATCGCTTTTACCTCATTGGTAACTGATTCCATATTGGTAAATTGTCCTTTTGGATTCAGGTTAGAATAAAAAACATTCGGAAACGCTAATAGAATATGAAAATGTTTGGAGTAGGGTAAATAATTCAAAAAGCCGAGAACCATGACAATGTGTCCCCACCAACCTATCCGCTCAATTATATGCAATGAATGCTCCGACATTCCACCAAAAAGAAGGGGTCCAAGATGGCTGCTAATAGACAATCCCAAAGAACCATCACCTAAATTCCGGGCATGAGAAGCACCCATTGAGTAAAGTACTTCATCCGCTCCGTTCATCATAAAAATAAAACAGATCAAAACAATTTCACTGATCAGGATCAAGTTTGCATCTAATTTCGGCCAGCCATTCAATTCGTTTTTTACAAGTCGGGGCACTTTCAAAATATTTCTTCTGGAAAGGAAGGCAATGGTTCCGATGAATGCAAGCACCGACAGAATTTCAATAAAACTAACCATGAACGTGTAGAATCCACCTAATACTGGGCGAAACATACGGTGACTTCCACTTGAACCGTCTAAAACGATTTCAATCAATTCGATTTGAGTGATCACAAAAGCAGCATAAAGAAATAAATGCAAAATGGCAGGAATCGGGCGTTCAAACATTTTCTTTTGTCCGAGTGCAACCAGGGTCATAATTTTAACCCTTGCAGAAAACTGATCCTTCCTGTTAATTTCTTTTCCTAATAAAATATTGCGTCTTACTTTGAGCGCGTTGATGGAAAAGAAGATTGCACCACCTATGAAAAGTAAAATAAAAATAATGCTTGAGATCATAATTTAAAGAATATAAAGTATCAGGTATTAACTGAACGGATCATTAATCTTTAGGTTTATTCCTATCCTTCCGGCCGAATACAGAAATATGGACATAGCGCTCAGGGTTGATGCGCAGATCTTTCAATAACTTATCCAGATCTTCGGATGACTTATCCAGTTTACGGTATAAACTATCGTTGTTGATCAGCATTCCCATTGTTCCTTGTCCGCTGTTAATTTTTGTCATGATAGAAGAAGCTTGTCCCAAAGCCATATCCGCATTATTTATAGCCGAAGTTAAATTTGACTTCGCGATCGAATCGCTGATATTCGAAAAGTTGTTAATGATATTTCCCAACTTATCACTATTGTTAGCAAGGGTAGTTGCAAGGGTATTGACTTTTGAAAGAATACTAGAAATTTTTGTCTTTTCACTAAGCACCATCGTATCCAATCGGTAAGAAGTTGTTTCCAATGAAGTAATGGCTAACTTGATACTTTCAAAACTTTTGGAAAGATTTTGGCGGGCGCTTTCGTTAAAAACTTGTTGCACAACAATCATCACAGAGTCAATTGATGCAATCAGTCCGACCGCTTTTTCTTGTAAAGGAGCAATCGTTTTATTAACGGCTGTTTTCAAATCATCCTCTTGTGCGGAAATCAATGTATCGCCATTCTGAGCATAAACGGTTCCGGAACCCAAAATCAATTGTATCGCTTTAGAACCAAGGATGTCAGAGCTCACTACTTTGGCAATAGAATTTTTGGGAATATTCGCTTCATTGTCCATCAAAAGTGTAACAATTACACTTCCTGAAGTATCATTTGCCAAAACAATCTTACCAACGATCCCAACTTTGAATCCGTTGATCAACATAGGATTTGCTTCCACTAAACCATCAATATTACTATAAACGGCATAAAATTTACGTTGAGTTGAGAAAAGATCTCTACCCTTCAGGAAATTAAAACCATAGATAAAACAAGCGATGGCAAGGGAGGTAATTATTCCGACTTTTACTTCTTTAGATATTTTCACTTTCTATAACGTTATAGCGTTGTGGCGCAAATTTAAGTAATTATTGGGATTATTTAAGAGGAATTCTTTTGCCATCCTGCATCGCAATAACAAAAGCATCCTTAAATCCGTTTTTACGCAAAACAGCCTGTAATCTGGTTGCATCTATCTGGCTTTTACATTCTCCGGCAGTATATTTAAAAATTCCCTTATCTATATATTCACCCGGTTTTTCCACGCCATTAAATTTATCCGAATTCAGCGGAATTTGTTTGTCGGATGAAGTGATTTGAACTTTATATACAATTAACGAATTTGATGTGTTTTCGTCCTTTTTTTCGTCTTTTCCGTCTTTTTTATCGCCTTTTCTATCTTCCGGAGCGATTTTCAGAACAACTGCTGAAGAATCATTATTCCCGGCCGGCTTATTTTTGTTACCTTCCGCAAGTTCAAGAGAATCTTCTTTACTGAATTTATACGATTGCTGTTTTTCAAATGAATCGTCATACTTTTTGACCGTTCCTTCAATTTCATCTTTATATTCTCTGAAAGCTCTGAAGAGACTTGACGCCATATAATCCTGTCCTTTGGATGAACCAAGAAACTGCTCTTCTTTTGGATTGGTCAAAAAGCCTAATTCAGTCAGAACGCTCGGCATATATGTTCTCCAAAGCACCCACAAACTTGCCCGCTTTACTCCTTTATCAACGCGGCTTGCCTTTGTAGCAAACTGTTTCTGCACTTTAGAAGCAAAATTCAAACTTTGTTCAATGTAATTATCACTGAACATACTCATGATTATATATGACTCATCTGAATTAGGATCAAAACCATCGTATTTCTGAACATAATTATCTTCTAATAAAATGGCTGAGTTCTCCCGTTTGGCAACATCCAGTTTCCCCTGCTCATTTTTGATACCCATTACGTATGTTTCAGCACCTGACACTTCCTCCTTACAGATATCTTTCTTCAATTTCTTATCTCTGAAACAAGCTGAATTACAATGAATACAGATGAATAAATCGGCTTTAGCCTTATTCGCAATTTCAGCCCGCTGTTGCAATTCCAGGAAAACATCTGTTTTACGGGTATATACAACCTTCACGTCCTTTAAATTTTCCTCAATGTATTTCCCTAATTTCAGAGCCACCGCAAGGGCGATATCTTTCTCTTTATGCTTGCTACCGTGACATCCGGGATCTTTACCACCATGTCCGGCATCAATAACAACCGTTTTAATAGAAAAAACTGGCTTGAATTTTGGAGAAAAGGAGCTCACCAAAAAACAAACAGCAAAGAGACCGGAGATATAAATTAATTTTTTCACTGTTTTTTTATTGGATGTAATTAACAATTTACAACAAATTAATGTTGGCAAACGTCTAATGTAGTCTGCTAACTGTTTATTATTTTACTTAGTTTTGACCTATAACATCAAAATACAAACCAAAATTACAAGTTAAAATTGCGTATCGTCCCGCTAAAATCATTTTTTATCCTCGTTTGTTTGTTAATAACTGCAACAAGCTATGCTTCTGCAATTGTATTAACTCCAAGCGATACGGCAAAGAAGGCGATAGAAAGCAAATCATTTTTAAAAGAAAAAGTCATTTATAGCGCCACAGATTCAATGCTTATTGATAAAGTAAATCAAAAAGCATACCTCTTTAATAATGCGGTTGTGATTTATGACGGACTGAATTTAAAAGCCGGATATATAGAAATTGATTTCGGAAAAAACGTTGTTTATGCTTCCAGCACTAAAGACAGTGCAGGAAAAGATATTCAAAAACCGGTTTTTGAGCAGGGTGCTGAAAAATTCACCGCTCAGAAAATTACCTATAACTTTAATACTAAAAAAGGGAAGATCGTTGATGTGATCACGCAGCAAGGAGAAGGATTTATTCATGGAAGGGATATCAAAAAAGACACGAATAATGTTTATTTTGTTGGGCATGGTAAATATACAACCTGCGATTTAGAGCATCCACACTTTTATATCGGGGCAAAAAAAATCAAAGTGATTCCGAATGATAAAATTGTAACGGGTCCGGCTGTATTATATATTGCCGACATCCCAACACCTTTAGCGATCCCTTTCGGATATTTTCCAAATAAAAAGGGTAGAGCATCCGGCATTTTGATTCCCACATATGGTGAGTCCTCAAACCTTGGCTTCTTTTTTAAGGACGGAGGATTTTATTTTGGAATGAACGAATATGTTGATCTGGCATTGAGAGGCGACATATACTCAAATGGAAGTTACGGAGCAAAAGCGAACAGCAGTTACCGGAAGCGATATCGCTACAATGGCGGATTGAGTATCAATTATTCCCGTTTTATAGAAGGCGACCGGGAGTTACCGAATTCAACAACACGTAACGATTTTTTTGTACGATGGAGTCATACACAAGATCCTAAATCACGGCCGAATAGCCGATTTTCAGCCAATGTGAATGCAGGAAGCAGCTCCTACAATAAATACAATGGAAATGTAACTGGTGATTATTTATCCAACACCTTTCAATCGAATATCTCCTATTCAAAATCATTTTCAGGAACACCCTTTAATTTTTCGGCCAATGCACGGCACAGTCAGAATACAATTACAAAAAAGGTTGACATCAGTTTACCTGAGCTTGCTTTAACAATGAACAGAATCTATCCTTTCAAAAGTAAAAAAAGTGTCGGTACAAAGTGGTATGATAAAATCGGATTGAGCGCCACAGCTAATGCACGCAATGACATCAATACATATGACACCTTACTATTCACAGACCGCACACTGAGTCAGATGCGCAATGGAGTAAGATTTACAATGCCGATCAGCACTTCATTCAACGTATTGAAATATTTTACGTTCACGCCAACAATCAATACGGCAAGTAATATTTATTTCGAGACCATTCAGAAACGGTATGATCCGAATATTAATTATGTTTTTACGGATACGGTTACGGGTGTTAAAATGGCGAATGATTTCAGTGTTTCATCCGGTTTAAGTACTCGACTCTATGGCGATTATTTTTTCAGAACGAAACGACTTAAACAAATACGACACGTTGCAACACCGACTTTTAGTGCAAGTTACAGACCCGATTTTGGCGGAAGTGGCTACGGCTATTTCAAAAGTGTGCAAACCGATATGAGCGGAACAGAGCAGCAATACTCCATTTTTCAAAACGGGATCTATGGCTCACCCCAATCAGGTAAATCAGGATTAGTTGGATTTAACCTCAACAACTCGATTGAAGCGAAGATCAGGCAAAAAACAGATTCTGGGAATGTCGACAAAAAAGTAAGTATACTGGAAAGCTTCAATATAGGTTTCTCTTATAATTTGGCTGCAGAAAACTTTAACTGGTCGTTCATAAATATCAATGGGCGTACAAAGCTATTTAATATCCTGGATATTAACGCCAGCGCCTTGCTCGATCTGTATCAGATTGATTCTATCGGAGCACGGATTGAAGAATTTGAATTTAAAAACGGAAGGGCGGGGAGAATCGTAAGTTCGAATGTTTCCTTAAGCACAAATTTAAGAAGCAAAGAAGGCGATGGCAACAAAGCAAAAACAAGCAGCGCAGGAACTCAGGATGAATTAGACTATATAAATTCAAACCGCGATGCGTATGTTGATTTCAATGTGCCATGGAATTTGAATATCTATTATAATATCAACTACAGTAAACCAGCGAATACAGAAGTAATCTCTCAATCTGCAACCTTTTCTGGAGATGTGAGTCTCACAAAAAAATGGAAAATTGGAGTTACATCCGGTTATGATTTTACGCGAAAAGAAATGACACTAACATCTGTAAATGTTTACAGAGATCTGCATTGCTGGGAAATGCGTTTTAACTGGGTTCCCTTTGGATTTCGTCAGAGTTTTTCCATTGATATAAATGTAAAATCTTCTATACTTAAAGACTTGAAATTAAGCCGGAGAAGAGGCTGGCAAGATTACCAGTAAGCTATTTTGAAATGCAGCTTGCTTAATGTAAAAAAAATATTTTCCTTTTAAAAGGATTAGATTCTTAAATTTGTTTTTCACGCGCTACAAATAAAATTTTAATACATAATTCTATGAAAAAAATAATCACATCAAAAAATGCTCCGGCACCAATTGGTCCTTATAGTCACGGTGTCCTTTTCGGAAATATGTTATTTGTTAGCGGTCAGGTTGGAAAACATCCGGTAACGGGCGACTTAATGCTGGCGGATATCAAAACAGAAACAACACAGGTAATGGAAAATGTGAAAGGTATTTTAACCGATGCCGGCATGGATTTTACACACATTGTAAAAACAACCATCTTTCTTACCGACATGAATAATTTTGCTGCGGTAAACGAAGTATATGGTTCCTATTTTACAGGAGATTATCCGGCAAGAGAAACGGTACAAGTTTCTAAGTTACCTCTGAATGTGAATGTAGAAATTAGTGTAACGGCTATTAAATAAGATTGATAAAAAAAATCTCAGTAAGAAAACTACTGAGATTTTTTATTTTTATAACATTTGTTTCGCTTGTTGCAATTGAGTTTTATAACCGGCAATTTTGACCCAATAAATAATCCAACAAATCAAACCACCCAGACCTGCAAATACTCCTAATAGCGGAACGATA
>JBILYL010000393.1:0-2539 GCA_044377775.1 Bacteroidia bacterium | reverse complement strand
TTTTATTGCCTCAAAAAGCAACTGACCTTTCAATTCATACCCTTTACTTGTTAAATGAACCAAATCCGATTGCGCGTAGCCTGCATCTCTCCACTTCGTTAAGGACTTTTTTCCACCAGCTACAGCATACCAATCCCAAAAAAGACACTTGTTTTTCTTCGCTAAGGAATCTACCAAATTCCGAAAGGTAATTCCTTCCGTTACATGTTTTGATTTGTAATATAAATCTTGAGTACTGGTTAATAAAATCAATGCTTTTGGACACATTACGCGTAGATCGGAAATAATTTTCTCAATTTGAACGCCCAACTCAGGTTTTACTTGATTGTCATAGAGGTAATTGTTCGTCCCAAAATCCAACACAATCAAATTGGGTGAAAGAGCAGGCAATTGATCATCCAAGAGTTCTTCTAACAATAAAGATCCATATTGAGATGCACCAACACCCACAGAATGATACAAAATTCCTTTTTTGGAAGGTGTTTCTAATGACATGCCATAGAATTCAAAGTGATTTTGAGTTGCTCTATTTTGAACTGTTTCAATCGTAAAACTCGTTTGATTACCAATAATTGGAATTTCAATGTAGGGTAATGAAGACGATAAACAATCAGCTAGTTTTATTCGAATTGTTGCCTCGTTGGTGATTAAATTGAAATCAAAAGAGGATGTGTCTTTTTTAATGAAGACTTTCAGGTTTTGATAGCTTGGTGATGGTTTTTTGAGCGTAAATATCAGCTTGACATTTTTTTCGTCAGTTCGAACAGTCATTCCCGTAACACCGAGTGGTAATTTAGGGGCACTTTGAAAGCTCTTTGCATAGGTCCAATTCCCAGTATGACTGGTGGAATATAAAATAGAAGAGTATGAGTTTGCGGCAGAATAGGCGAACATCATTCCTTTGCCACCGTCTCCGTATTCAGCTTGCAAGTTTTTGCGCACCACAGCTGTTGGCGTTTCCGCTTGTATGTGACTGTCTCCAAAATGAACAATGCTATATCCACTTGATTTTGCTGATTGAAGTCCAGAAACAAGTTGTTTCATGAGTGCTTGATCATCAAACTGAAGAAAGTTGAAGTTCTTTTTAACTTGTAAGGCGTTAGGAATAGTTGATGCTGCTTGTTGAGAAAACCCAAGTGTCCAAAAGCAAAAAAAAAGAAATGAAAGAAATATACGCATAATTGAATTTACAGCAAGATAAGAAAAATGTAAGACACGTTCAAATTAGTGGAGTGTATCTGAGGTTGAATTCACTTGTTTTAACTTATTGTCCTCTTTTGGTTTCGCAACTTCCTTTTTAGACCCACTATCACTAATGGGGCTTTTAATAATTCGTTGTCTCTGTGTGTGCGAAAGCGTATTAGCAGAAAAAACATTGTGGAAGAAGATCACATCGTCTATTCCTTCATTTTTTATTAAATTTAATAGGCCTTTATTGAAATAGCGATAATCTACAACATGCACGGTCTCGTAATTATTCACCAAAAAAGTGGCGAACGGATTGCCGAACGAGTTTTTTATCAAAACAACACTTCTTCCGTTTTTTACTGAAGTTTTAATTTTCATGTGTGGTAAGTCTCCGCCTAAAAAAACACCATATGAATTTCCTCCGGCGGCATATTCTGCAAATATTTTTGTTTCTGTTGTAACTGGTGGTATGAAGTATTCAACGGAATCCTTATTGTTTTTGATGGATTCATCTTTGGTTAGGTTATACAATGTACCCAAAAAGTTCTTTTTCACTTTTTTCGTCATTTTTGCTAGCGGAGTAGGTTTGAGTCCGGCCGCCTGGCAATAGGCCGTGTACGCATAATAAGCGCCCAAACCGGTCCAGTGGTGGTCGGAAGCAAAATAAATGTACTCGTCTTGATGTTGCACCAAAGCTTCTTTGGCTTTAACGGTTATAACTCCGGGTTCTGCGTAGGAATACGCATCGTCAATATTGGCAAATTCCTTGTTTCTTAAGTAGTCATATTCTTTCACAAATACAAACGAACTACCTGTTGGCACAACGCAATTGAAAACCCTCACCTCAGAAGGAAGTGCTTTTCGATATTCGTTCACCACATCTGCATAGCTTTTTACGGATGATTTGTTTCCTCCAAATACCTGAAACGCACGTCCACCAATGATTAATAAACCATGAGATGCGGATGACTCAGCATTTACTAAATAGTCAACGTCACGAGCGGCCTTATCTAAATCAATTTTCTTTTCATCAATTTTCCGTGCTCCTTCTTTAACGATTAATCGGGCATTATTGGCAGCTTTAATTCCTTTTCCTTCATTCATCAGGAAAGCCAATTCAACCAATGAACTTCTAAACGGAAAATGATCATCGATATACCTTTGGTATTGATGCATCAACGAACCATCTAATAAGCCAGTCAAATGCATTCCGGGCCAAGTGGTGAGTTTACGTTTTTCGGAATCCGATATTTCATTTTTTTCTGAAAAGACAAACAATACAGATCCACCGATTAATATACCGGAAAATGCAAGTGCATGAATGATTTTAAGTGCTTTCATCAAAAACGGA
>JBILYL010000392.1:0-2544 GCA_044377775.1 Bacteroidia bacterium | reverse complement strand
AAATGAAATTAAAGGTTTTACAAATGTGATCGTTGCTCAACCTGACTTTTTCAAAGCAGTGAATACAGCAATTAAATCAGTTTCTATTAATGATTGGAAAACATATTTACGCTGGGGGTTGATCGATCAAACAGCAAGTAAATTAAGCGACAATATTGTAAATGAGCATTTTGATTTCTACGGAAAAACATTGTTGGGTATACCGGCATTAAAACCACGTTGGAAACGTTCTTTGGAAGCTACCGATGCTTCTTTGGGTGACGCACTCGGACAAATATTTGTTGAGAAACATTTTACGCAGGAAAGTAAAGACCGTGTTGCAGAAATGGTGAAAAATTTAATTGCAGCTTACCGCGTTCGAATTGCAAGCCGAGAGTGGATGAGCGAAGAAACAAAAAAAGCAGCGAATCTGAAACTTGACAAGGTAATGTTGAAATTGGGTTATCCGGATAAATGGAAAGATTATTCAAGTCTTGAAATTAAACGTGATTCTTATGTTCAGAATTTTTTAAGAGCAAATGTTTATGGTTTTAAACAAATGGTAAACAAGCTAGGAAAGCCTGTTGACCGAACAGAGTGGGGAATGACTCCTCCTACAATTAACGCCTATTATAATCCATCGATGAACGAAATCGTTTTTCCTGCCGGAATTATGCAGCCGATCTTCTTTAATCCCGATGCGGATGATGCTGTTAATTATGGTGCGATGGGTGCAATTATTGGACATGAATTGACACACGGTTTTGATGATGAAGGTGCTCAGTTTGATGCTGATGGTAATTTGAAAAACTGGTGGACAGAGGCTGATAAGGCAAATTTCAAAAAGAAAACAGATATGTTAGTGAGTCAGTTTAATAGCTATATTGCAATTGATAGTATGCACGTGAGAGGTGAACTTACTTTGGGTGAAAATATTGCTGATTTGGGTGGTTTAACCATTTCGTATTATGCATTCAAGAAATCATTGGAAGGCAAACCTGCTCCTGAAAAAATTGATGGTTATACTGCAGAACAACGTTATTTTATGGCTTGGGCGCAAGGTTGGAGAGGGAATATGAGACCTGAATATTTGAAAAATATGGTGCAGACAAATCCGCATTCTCCAGGTAACTTCCGCGGAAATGGTCCTTTGAGTAATATGCAGGAATTCTATGATGCATTTGGAGTGAAAGAAGGCGACAAAATGTATCGTCCTAAAGCTGAACGTGCTGAGATCTGGTAATCTTTGATTTTAATAAATAAAAAAACACCTTGCTAACTATTAGCAAGGTGTTTTTTTTGTTCGTATTCCATTTCCTCTATCTCTTCCCAATTGTCTTTATAATCAAAAGTCATATCCTGTAAGTAGTTTCTGTCGGGCATTATTTTTACGATGAACTGATTGAATATGTGTTTGCTTCCGATAACCTGAATTTCTTCCCATTCCTTATCTGAAAGGATCTTGAAGTAGGCCTTGTTGTTTGGGTATTTTCTATATTGAGGATAGGTTGTATGCATAGTATTTAAAACTCGGGACAATCGGTTGCGTTTTTGGGGCCTGCTTTTATTTTATTCACGATGTTTTTTCTCTGTTGTTTTTGTCTGCTGCTTTTTGTTGCTTCGGCTTGTTTTTCTTTTTTTAGCATAGCCGTTGTTTTTACTTTCTCTTTTGATTTGCCTGATTCTTTTGATTCTTCAGCATTTTTTGTATCTGTTGTTTCAGAAGGGTTTTGAGCAAGAGGTTCGGATATTGTTTCATTTGATTCAATCACTTCATGCTTTTTTGATTCCTCTTTCAGGATATTTCCTTCTGTAAATGGTTCACGCTCCGTTTTGCTCGACTCATTTTTTTCTTCAGGAAGTGTTGTCGATCTTTTTTTAGCTGTGACTGGTTTAGACGCGATGCGTTCTGAAGAAGCGCTTGCTTTTCCTCTTTTCGACTCTTTGTTTGCCGTTGTATTTTTGGCATAGATGCTTTGATATTTCGGTTTCGAAAAATCACTATTGTCTTTTGCCGCTGATCGTTTGCTCAAATAAGCATAATCAGTGCTTGTTTTTGATTGTTTCTTACTCCAACTCGGACAAGCATCGGATGCTTGTTTTACTTGACCAGATTGCGACAAAAGAATATTTGTAGAAATGAATTGCGCAAAAAACAGAAGGGCGATTAAGTTTTTCATAATTTCTTTCTTTTCTCAATAACGTATCAATATTACCAATTAGTATTTTTATATTTACATTTTATAAGAATAGTTTTCACAAACCTCGATTAAATGCAATCATTCCTCGAAAAAACAGTCGATTACCTTCATGAAAAATATGGTGACGATATTAGCGAGTTATGTATTGTCCTGCCAAACAGAAGAGCCGGATTGTTCTTGAAAACGCATTTTTCTCAAAAACTCAAAAAAACATTCTGGAGTCCGGAAATATATGCCACGGAAGATTTTGTGGCTCTGCTTGCTGAGTTAGAAATTGCAGATTCTACAACATTATTGTTTGAATTGTACGAAACCGTTAAGCAGGTTGGCAAACAATAATGTTGAAGAATCTGCAATTTCTAAC